>JAZUQW010000276.1:0-6022 GCA_045605905.1 Eubacteriales bacterium | reverse complement strand
AAACAATATAAAAATACTTAAAAAAATCATATAGACAAACAGATATTTTTTTGGTACAATTGTTTTGATTATTAGGCGGAGGTCGATGTTTGTAAAATTGCGTCGGTTTTCCTTTTGAGTATATTATTTTTTGAGAGGAGATTTGTTATGGATCTTTCCAATGACATACTTAACGAATACGTAAGTATGGAAGAGAGTAACGAGCTTTTGAGCAGTGCAGAAGAAAGTGTTGAGCCTGTTGCAACTACCGAAAGCAAAAGTGACGAGGTTACTATACCCGAAGCGCTCGGTCTTTCCGGTTTGGGCTTTGGCATAGTATTTGCTGTACTTATAGTGCTTATGGCGTTTATAACCGCAATGTCAGCGGTTATACGCGGCGGAAAGAAAGAAGAAAAGAACGCACAGGAAAACAAGCAGACTAAAAAAGCAGAACAACCCGCACCCGTAAAGGCACCCGTACAGGCGGCACCTGCGGCAGCGCCTGCAGTGAAGGGTGATGCTGATATGTATGTTAGCCTTAACGGCAAAAAGCACGCAGTTTCGGTTCAAGAAAAGCTACCCCGCTTTACCGTTAAATTAAACGATAAATCCCACGCTGTGGATGTAGAGAGTGTAGAGGAGGAGTAAGGAATGAATATAGGCGAAATTCTTAATAATTTGTGGAGCGATTCCGGTCTTTCTCAAATCTTCACCAATATCGAAAACGCTTGGCAGCCTTTGGTTATGATAGCCATCGCCTGCGTATTGCTTTACTTGGGCATAGTTAAAAAGTTTGAGCCCTTGCTTCTTGTAGGCATAGCGTTCGGTATGCTTATATCCAACATCTCTTTGCTTTCCGGCAATATTGATGAAGCAACAGGTATGTCTAATGATGCACTTTTCCACTCTGATTGGTGGGTAAAGAAGGGTTCTATATCTTACGGTCAAGTTATGAATAAAGGCGGACTTGTAGATATACTTTACATCGGTGTTAAAACCGGCCTTTATCCTTCAATAATCTTCATGGGCGTTGGCGCAATGACCGACTTTGGCCCCATGATAGCAAATGCAAAGAGCATGATTCTCGGTGCGGCTGCACAGCTTGGTGTTTACCTTGCGTTTATATTAGCGATCATTCTTAACTTTACCGGCCCCGAAGCAGCTTCTATAGGTATAATCGGCGGTGCTGACGGTCCTACCGCTATTTGGCTTACCAAGGAATTGGCGCCTCAGTTGCTTGCACCCATAGCAGTTGCGGCTTACTCCTATATGGCGCTTATCCCTCTTATCCAGCCCCCCATTATGCGCGCACTTACCACAAAAGAAGAACGTTGTATTAAGATGGAACAGCTTCGCAACGTAACAAAAACCGAAAAGATCATATTCCCCATAGCTGTTACCATAATCGCCTGCTTGGTGCTTCCCTCCGTTGCATCCTTGCTGGGTTGCCTTATGCTTGGTAACCTGTTCCGTGAATGCGGCGTTACCGAACGTCTTTCTGACGTTGTTCAAAACGCACTTATGAACATAGTAACTATCTTTTTAAGCATTTCCGTTGGTGCTACCGCTGTTGGTACAACCTTCCTTACTGTTAAGACCCTTAGCATTATTGCCATTGGTTTATTGGCGTTCTGCTTCTCCACCGCAGGCGGTCTTATCTTCGGTAAGATCATGTGCAAGGTAACCGGCGGCAAGATAAATCCCCTTATCGGTTCTGCAGGCGTTTCTGCAGTTCCTATGGCGGCACGTGTATCTCAAATGGAAGGCTCAAAGGCTAACCCCTCTAACTTCCTGCTTATGCACGCTATGGGCCCCAACGTTTCCGGCGTTATCGGCTCTGCGGTTGCCGCAGGCTTCTTGATGTCTGTATTCGGCTAAAACTATTAATTACCCCAAAAAGTCTAACAACTTTTTGGGGACCCCGATAATAATGGACGGGCAGTTTTTCTACCCGTCCTTTTTGCAATATTTTAAGAAAGGAAATCATTATGAAAAGACTAACTGCTTTGTTGCTTGCAATACTTATGCTTGTTTCCCTTGGCGCCTGTGGTAAAGAGGAAAAAGACAGCAACAACTCTGTTTCTGAAAAGGCCGAAGCTGCAGAAAGCAAAGAAAGTTCGGAGCTTATCGAGGTTGAATCCAAAATCGAATCCAGTGCCGAAAACACAGATGCGGAAGAGGAATCCGTAAGCGAAGAAAGCAGCGAAGAAGAGCTTATAAAAGGCGAGCAATTTGATGAAAACGGCGACTATATCCCCTTGAATTACGAGGATATGAAGATAATGAAGCTTACCCAATGGGATATGTGCCAGGGTATGGTTGACAGCAAGCACAACGAAAGATCTTTCCGCAAAAGAGCACAAAAGGCCATGGAAAACATCGCAGAGGGCGGCTTTAACACCGTGCTTTTGCAAATTCGCCCCTTTGCAGACAGCTATTATAAGTCCGAGTATTATCCCCTCTCCTATTTTGTAACAGGCTCTTATGCAAAGCAAGAGGTTGAATACGACGTAGTTTCTATTTTCATAGAAGAAGCCCACAAGCTTGGCCTTTCCATCCACGCGTGGATAAACCCCATGCGTTGCATGACCCGTGCCGAAATTGAGGCTATAACAGGTGACTGGGCCATAACCGATTGGTACAGCCACATGGGCGACGGCGGCGAATACAGCGAGTATATGTTTTCCGGTACCGATGCAGGCGGCACCACCCGTTTGTACCTGAACCCTGCATACGAAGAGGTTAGACAGCTTATAATAAACGGCGTTGACGAGATACTTACCAACTATAATGTTGACGGCGTGTTTATGGACGACTATTTCTACCCCGAAGAAGTAAAATCCAACACAAGCATAGACGCTAACGCGTTTGAAAACCGTACCGATAACAGCGGCTTTGTTTTTGAATTCAGATGCAATAACGTAAACACCCTTATCCGCGGCATCTATGCCAAAGTTAAAGAGCATGGCGAGGATATAATTTACGGTATATCCCCTAACGGTCATATCTCCCATGCATACGGTGCCGAGTGTGCCGATATCTACACTTGGTGCTCTACTGAAGGGTATTGCGATATTATGTATCCCCAATTCTATTACGGCATGCTTCACGGTCAGGTAAGCATAAGCGTGCTTATGCAGCAATGGCACGAAGTTATGACCCTTGACAGCATAAAGCTGGTACCTATCCTCACCTTGCACAAGGCGGGTACAACCGACCAGTGGGCAATAAACGACGACGCCAAGGTGGAATGGCAAACCTACGACGACGTTTTGCTTATGAGTATGACCTATCTGTTGCTTAACCCCTTTAGAGATATAGACGGCATAGGCTTTTTCTGTTACCAGTATTTCTACGGCAACGAAAGCAAAAACGCCGCAGTTAAGGCGGAAATCGAAAACTACGCCCCTATTTGGAACGACTATGAAGACCTTATAGGGCTTGAGCTTGCAGATCTTTGCGAGTACTACACAAGCGTAGGTCTTGACCTTAAGGCTTTAGGCGATAAGTGGGACGAAAGGCTTGTCAACACCTGCAGATTCTTCCCCTTGTTTAATATACCGGCACAAAATTAAGGAGACTAATTATGGCAGATAAACATCACGTACAAATGGAAGTTGCCGATTTCGGTACCATTACTTTGGAGTTGGACGCAACAGCAGCGCCCATTACCGTTAAAAACTTTATATTCCTTTCGGATATGGGCTTTTATGACGGTCTTACTTTCCACCGCATAATTAAAAACTTTATGATTCAAGGTGGCGACCCCGACCACTGCGGCATGGGCGGCAGCGATAAAAAAATTAAGGGTGAATTTGCCGCTAACGGCGTAGCAAACCCTATATCTCACCTGCGGGGCGTTATCTCTATGGCGCGCAGTCAAATGCCCAACAGCGCCAGCAGTCAGTTCTTTATATGTCATAAGGATTCCACCTTCCTTGACGGTCAGTATGCCGCTTTCGGCAAGGTTACCGACGGTATGGATGTGGTTGACGCCATTGCAAATATGGTGCGCCCCATCGACGGCAATGGTACTGTTCCCTTTGAAGACCAACCTGTTATAACCAAGGTTACGGTAATAGATTAACAAAAAACATTAAGGCGAGGCAATCAAGCCTCGCCTTTTTATTATACTTCCATTTGGCTGGATAAAAACATTGCGCCAGTGGATATAAGCTTCTTTTCTGCCTCGTCGGGTTTTGTGCCTTCCTGCTTTTGCAAGGACATTACCGCGCCGATAACGTTACCTTCTGCCACTATGGGCGACATAAAGGAGACCTTTGATCCGCTGTTTTCCGCTACCTCCAACGCAAAGCTACCGTCTGCTGTAGCACTGTAGCTTTGGCGCTTGCCCATAGTCTCGTAAAGGGTTTTGGTAATGGGCTTTTCCAAAAGCTCCTTCTTGGGGACGCCCGCCACCGCCACTACGGTGTCGTTGTCGCAAATCGCCACGGGGATGCCGCAGGCTTTGTTTATCGCCTCGGCAAACTGACCCGTAAAGGTGCCCACCTCACCTATGGGCGAATACTTTTTGAATATAACTTCGCCCTCCTTGTCCGTAAAAATCTCCAAAGGCTCGCCGTCACGAATGCGGAGGGTACGTCTTATCTCCTTGGGGATAACCACACGCCCAAGGTCGTCTATTCTTCTAACAATTCCTGTTGCTCTCATATATTCAAATCTCCTTGTTTTTACATTTGTGGTATTATTATTTGTAAAACAAGGAGAATTTATACTGCTACACTTGACTTTTTAAGTGGTGTACGGTACAATTGTTTCAATGTAAGTACTTTTTTCGGTACATACCTTATGGTATTATATAACTATAAACAAAAATGAGGAGAAACAATTATGAATACAAATATTTTGAACTCGCTAATTGGAAAAGATGTTACTGTCGTAACCAATACAGGCGATGAATTATGGATTTTCATCGAGGATAATATGGAACTGAGAATCAGTAATCACGCGAATGCTTGGAGATTTATAAAAAATAATAAAATTCTCTTGTCCTCTGCCGATTTTTATATCCCTATGTATGATGTTTATGATGCAGATCTCTTTTCTCCTGCATACAACAATGATAACTACGAGCCTACGGATGAAGAAGTTGATTTTCTGGACATTCTGGACATTCTGGACAAATACTGTGAAGATTTGGAAACCTTTAGAGATAATAGATTTAGGGCAATTCAACCCAAACTTGAAGGCACAACTGTTTCCGAAATTTCAGAAAATGAAATTGGCGATTTGACAATTTCCCTATCTAACGGAATTAAATTAGTCGTTTTCAAAACTCTTTGTGTGGGCCCAAAGGGTAACTATAAACTTTTAATAAGATAGTTTGAACAGCGGAGTTGTTACACTCCGCTGTTCTTTAGGTGAATTACAATTCGATTTTATAAAAATGAAAAAACATAAGGGTATTAGCAAATTACAGTACAGAAGCCAAAATTATGCCTAAAACAAACACGCCTACGCCGATAGCGGTAGGAAGCCAAATACCCTCTTTAAATTCGGGTGTCCAATTCAACTTTTTGCAATTTGCGTTAAATTTGATGCAGTAGCCAACATATCTGATAGGTGTAAGTACGACGCCCACAAGTATGGTTAAGAAGAGCTGTAATACCATCATGCCCAATTTGCCGCCCAAATCAGCATCGTATGTCTTATGCCCGTCTGCATATGTAGTAACGATTTGATAATCATAATTGAAGATGTTTTTAAAGCCATAGCGTCTTACAAAAACCACCGTCGGAACAGAAATCACAAGCGCGCCTGCCAACGCAAGAAACGGGGTGATTTTTAAACCAACAGTTATAAGAAGCCAACCCACACAACAGAAAACTATGATTTTCCAAATCTCCTTAAGACCATGGCTCATCTTCTCAAGTGCTTCATTTTCCTTGTCGTTCAATTCTCGATTTGTTTTTTCGTTCATAATGCGTTCTCCTTCTCCGCCAACCTGTGCAAGATGCACAACTATTTTATAAAAATGAAAAAACATAAGGGTATTAGCAAATTACAGTACAGAAGCCAAAAT
>JAZUQW010000275.1:0-10486 GCA_045605905.1 Eubacteriales bacterium | reverse complement strand
TTGCTACTGTGAGCCGAGGTTCGTTTTGAACGAAAAAAACAATAAATTGTAGAAAATCCAGGGATGTCCTCCCTGGATTTTCTACTTTAGAGCAACTGTATTCTATTATTTTTCGTGCTCTGTGCCTTTGTCAGCGGTCTGGAAGCTGTTAAATAAAAACAGCTTCGTTATAATCGTATATTAAATTGTAAAACTAAATACCGAGCCCTCCCCTAAAACACTTTCGGCACTTACGGTACCGCCGTGGGACTCTATAATGCTTTTAACCATCGGAAGCCCCAAGCCCATACTACCGCCAAAGTCGGTAGACCGGGCAGCATCCACACGGTAAAAGCGGTTCCAAATACGGTTCAGATCTTCCTTGGCTATACCGATACCGTCATCTGTAACCTTGCACAATACATGTTCGTTTCCGGTATTCTCAATGCTTACGGTTACATTTCCGCCATCCTTGCCGTACTTAATGGCATTGCTTACAAGATTTATAAACACGCGCATTATTTGCGTTTGATCGGCACGTATCATCACGGCATTATCTGCCTCAAGCTTAAGGCTTATGTTTTTTGCTTTTGCAGCGCTTTCCTGCTCCGCAAGAACCATCTCTGCCAATTCGCATATATCAAACGGTTCTTTTTCCAAAACCTCTGTTTTGTTGTCCGAGCGTGCAAGGGTTAAAAGCTCTGACAACAGCTTGTTCATTTTACGGCTTTGACGGTTAATGCTTTGTATCGCCTCCAAGCGGTCCTCTTTGGTCGCCTTTGAATCCAAGGCAAACTCGCTTTGAGCCATTATAACCGCCACAGGTGTGCGCAACTCGTGGGAGGCATCAGCCGTGAATTGCTTTTCCTTTTCAAAATTGCGTTCTATTGTATCAAGCATTCCGTCAAAGGTGGAAGCAAGGGTGCTTATTTCGTCTTTACCGTCGCCCATATTAAGCCTTTGAGACAGGTCGTTGCTTGCTGCTATGGTCGCCGCCGCCTCTGTGATTTTTGCTACGGGCTTGAAGGCGCGTTTGCTTACAAAATAACTTAATATAGTTGCCAGCAGAATAACAAAAGGAATTTGTATAAGGGTAAGTCTTGTGGTATTATATGCGGCTGTGCGCGTATCGGATGTATCTATGGCACCGCATATCCATATACCTTTTTGGCTGATAATAGGGTCCTTTATAAAACGAACAAACACGTAATATCCGTTTTCTTTAAACACTTCATCCAATTCCCAAAGGGGGTCATATTTTAGGTCTTCGGGCAATGCTCCTGCTGTAAAATCTGCATCTTTTCCCAAAGACTCAAAGGATAAGTCTGCCATAACAAAAAGCATAACCCCGCGGTTTTCATAACCGACATCGGTGGGTGTTACAAGCGAGTATTTGCGTGGGCTTTTATCCTTGTCGGGCATAGCTTCAAATTCGGGAGGTTTATCAGAAAACCCGTCCATAGGAGGAGTCCTATCGTTTTCGGGGCCTTTTTCCGATACAAAGTAATACTCGTCGTAAAGCGCATTCACCTCATTGCGCAAGGTATCTTTGAGCTGATGCTCTGACGATGTACGTGCAAAGCTTATGGCAAGCATCATCATGGCCACGGAAAAAGCCGTCAATATAAAGGCTATGTAGAGCGTGATTTTAAGTTTTATACTCAAGCGTTTCATACAGCCACATCCTTTATTATGTAGCCCACGCCTCTTATTGTGTGTATAAGCTTGACATCGCTGTCTCCGTCTATCTTTTTCCTCAAATAGCTGATATATACGTCAATAACGTTACTTCCGCCCTCGTAATCATAGTTCCAAATATGCTCTTCTATTTTTTCTCTGGAAAGCACATTCCCCTTGTTTTTAACCAAATACTCAAGTATTGCAAACTCTTTTGAGGATAAAACAATATCTCTGCCGCCTCTCGTTACGCTGTGGGTATTGAGATTGATAACAAGATCTCCTACAGACAACACATTGGTGGTGTTACCGTTTTTACGTCTGGTAATGGCGCGCAGTCTTGCCACAAGCTCATCTAACGAGAAAGGCTTTACCAAGTAATCGTCAGCACCGGCATTAAGCCCTGTAACTCGGTCGCTTATAGCATCTTTTGCGGTCAGTAACAATACAGGGGTGTTCATGCTGCGTTGACGCATCCATTCAAGCACCTTCAGCCCCGATACTTTGGGCATCATAATATCCAAAACCACCGCATCGTATTCTGCAAAGGTAAGATAGTCCATAGCTTCTTCACCATCATAACAGCTATCCACCGAAAACTTTTCCACCGAAAGCCTGCGTGAAACAACCGCATTCAGATCCTTTTCGTCGTCGGCAACAAGTATACGCATTGGCACACCCCTCCTTGCTGTAGTTTTTTAAACTATATCAGCGCATTATTAAGATAAAATGAAAACCCCTACGGATTTTTTAAAAACATAGGGGTATTTCAGTTAAAAAACATTTTTTTGGCTCTTACCGCAAGCCCGTTGTCAAACATAGCGGTCTCTGCAAAGGCAATAAAACCGTTTTTGTCATAGACTCTAACAAGTATACCTTCTTCATTTAAGGCAATCTCTTGCTTCTTGATTTTTTTGCAATATATCTCGCAGCCGTTTTTAAAAAGCTTTGCATAAAAGTCCGGCAGAATAATTTTTGGATATTGTATAAAAACCGTCTCCACCGGTATAAGCGCTGCCAAAAGTTCGTTCTCGCTCATAGCCTCAAGCTGTTCGGTGGAATAGGCATCCTCGATTTTATATTCGTCAACCCTTGTCCTGTTTAAAGCACACATACAGGCACCACAACCAAGCTTTTCGCCAATATTTTCACAAAGCGTGCGTATGTATGTGCCCTTCGAGCAGTCCACATCTATGTAAAATGTACCGTCTTTTTCAAAGGGTTTAACAGAATATATATTAACTTTGCGGGCTTTTCTTTCCACCTCTATGCCTTTTCTTGCCAAGTCTACCAGCTTTACGCCACCAACCTTTAAGGCGGAGTACATTGGGGGCACCTGCATCTGTTCACCAACAAGGCTTTCGGCGGCTTGTGCAAAGGTCTTAAAATCGGGTAACGCGCCTTCAAATTTGTTAAGCACTGTACCAGTGGTATCACCGCTATCGGTGGTAAGCCCAAGCTTTACGCCCGCAATATAGCTTTTGTCGTGATCTTGCATATACTCGCAGGCCTTTACCGCGCGACCTATAAGTACAGGTAACACCCCTGTTGCCATAGGGTCAAGGGTACCTGCGTGCCCTACGGTCTTTATTCCGTATATACGCCGCACGATGTTAACTATTCTGTGACTGCTTACACCTGCAGGCTTGTTTACAATAAGTATACCGCTTACATCCATATATTACAACTTTCCGTTTAAATCCTTAACCAAAACCTTTGCCGCGGAATCAACATCGCCTTCAAATTTATAGCCCGCGGCATGGGTATGGCCGCCGCCGCCATAGCTTTTTGCCAATTCAGCCACGTCAAAATATTCGTTAGAGCGCAACGACACTTTAACGCCATCACCTCTGTGGCGTATCACCGCCGACACCTCGACCCCAAGTATTTGCCTTGGAATTTGGTTAATAACATCAAAATCGCTGTCTGCCGCGCCTATCTCCAAAGCTTGCTCTTTGCTTATGGCGACAACCGCAAGCTTTCCATCAAAATGAAGTTGCAAAGAGCCGTAAGCCGCCTTTTCCAAAGCTGTTTGGGTGGCGGTTTTCTGTTCGAATAAGCGACGGTTTATCTCTGCAAAATCAATGCCTGTTCTCAATAGGGCGCCGGCATATTCGTAGGTCTCCGGTCGGGTATTGGAGTATCTAAACCCTCCGCTGTCAGAGCATATGGCAGTATATAAGGCTTCGGCAATCTCCTTGTCGGGGGTAACGCCCAAATAAGGCATAAGCTCATATATAATCTCGCCGTTGGCTATATAATCCGCCTTTAAAAGCCTGCGCTTGCAGGGTAGGGTGCTGACCTTGTGGTGGTCAATGGCAAGCTCAAACTCAATACTGTCGCAAAGCTTTTCAAAGCCGCCAAGCATAGCTGCCGAAGCAACGTCAACCGCTATGGGGGTTTCTATGTTTTCGGGCAGACCGTCTGCAAAAATGCCGTCCTTAACTAAAGGCATAAGCTTGCGGGGTATGGGGTCGGCGCACATAGCCACTGCGTTTTTACCCAAAAGCCGCAAGCAACGTACCAAGGCTACTGCCGAGCCAATGGTGTCGCCGTCGGGATTCCCGTGGGTAAAAACGACGAAGCCGTTACGTTCCGTAAGGAACGCAGCAGCCTCTTTATAACAAATGTTATTCATCGTCGTCCTCCAAAGGAGTGGTGTACTCAATATCCTTAAGGATGCCGGAGATTCTCATTGCGCGCTCTGCCGTATCATCCTTAATAAAATTCAGCTTTGGTGTAGCTCTCAAGTTAAGCCTTGTTGCCAACTCACCTCTAATGTAGCCGCTTGCGGATACAAGTCCTTTTGCCAGCTTGGGGTCACTGGGGCCCAAAACGCTGTAGTATATCTTGGCAAAAGAGAGGTCTGCAGAAACATCCACACCTGTAATACTTATAAAAGCACCTGAAACACGTGGGTCCTTAACATTGCGCAGAATATCCGTCAACTCGCGCG
Organism: Eubacteriales bacterium; assembly: GCA_045605905.1. Classification (GTDB taxonomy): domain Bacteria; phylum Bacillota; class Clostridia; order Oscillospirales; family CAG-382; genus SIG636. Next base: position 5,874 of record JAZUQW010000275.1, on the reverse strand, counting down.
CAACGCTTTCGTTGATTCTGTCTATCCTATGTGCCATTAAGCTTTAACTTCCTCCATAATAAAGGCTTCAAGAATGTCGCCAACCTTAATGTCATTAAACTTTTCAAGACCTATGCCGCACTCAAAGGACTGTGCAACTTCCTTAACGTCGTCCTTAAAGCGGCGCAAAGAGGAGATTTTATCTTCAAATATAACAACGCTGTCTCTTACAACACGGATAAATGCGTTTCTTGTTATCTTGCCGTCCTGAACATAAGAGCCCGCGATAGTGCCAACGTTAGGTACGTGTATAGTTTGTCTAACTTCAGCTCTGCCAAGTATAACTTCCTTGTACTTGGGTGCAAGCATACCATTCATAGCGGCTTCAACTTCCTCTATGCACTCGTAAATAATGCGGTAGGTACGTATATCAACGTTCTTTTCATCTGCAGAGGACAAAGCAGACTTATCGGGTCTTATGTTAAAGCCTATAATTATCGCGTTAGAAGCATCTGCCAACATAACGTCGTTATCGCTTATACCGCCTACGCCTGTGTGTATAACCTTAACCTTAACTTCTTCGTTAGAAAGCTTTTCAAGACTTGCCTTAACAGCTTCTGCAGAGCCTTGTACGTCGGCCTTAACTATAATATTAAGCTCTTTAACACCGTCGTTGATCTGGCTGAACAAATCGTCCAAATTAACCTTGGCATTACGGCTGAATTCTGCGTCTTTCTTTTCCTGCTTGCGTTTTTCAACCAGCTCTCTTGCCATCTTTTCGTCCTTAACGGCATAGAAAACATCACCTGCATCAGGCACTTCGGAAAGACCTGTTATTTCAACGGGACAAGAGGGACCTGCTTCGGTAATGCGCTGACCCTTGTCGTTAAGCATTACTCTTACTCTGCCCACAGAGGTGCCGGCAATAACAACATCACCGTGCTTAAGGGTGCCGTTTTGAACAAGCAGAGAAGCAACAGCGCCTCTGCCCTTATCCAAACGTGCTTCTATTACAACGCCCTTTGCCGCCCTATTGGGGTTGGCTTTAAGGTCCATAACCTCGGCGTTAAGTAATATCATTTCCAAAAGGTCTTCAATACCGGTGCGCTTCATGGCGGATACAGGTACGCATATAACGTCACCGCCCCACTCTTCGGGTACTAATTCGTATTGAACCAAAGCGTTCTTTACATTGTCGGGATTAGCGGTGGGCTTATCCATCTTGTTAATGGCAACCACTATAGATACACCTGCCGCTTTGGCATGGTTAATAGCCTCAACGGTTTGGGGCATAATGCCGTCATCAGCCGCAACAACAAGTACGGCTATATCTGTAATATTGGCACCTCTTGCACGCATAGCGGTAAACGCGGCGTGGCCGGGTGTGTCAAGGAAGGTGATATCTTCACCGTTAATACTAACACTGTAGGCACCTATATGCTGGGTAATACCGCCTGCCTCACCGGAGGTTACGTTGGTATTACGTATAGCGTCCAAAAGCGATGTCTTACCGTGGTCAACGTGCCCCATAACAACAACAACGGGCGCTCTGTGAACAAGCTGTTCTTCAGTGTCAACGCTTTCGTCAAACAGCTTTTCTTCAATGGTAACAACAACTTCCTTTGTTACCTCAATACCCATTTCGTCGCAAAGAAGGAAAGCGGTATCAAAGTCTATGGTCTCATTTACAGTAGCCATAACGCCCATCTTCATAAGACGTTTTATAACCTCTGCCACTGCGGTCTTCATTCTGGAGGCCAACTCTGACACGGTAATTTCATCGGGAACTTCTATGCAGAGCTTAACGGGCTTGGGCTTAAAGGGAGTCTTTTTAGGCTCATTTTTGTTAAAGCCACCCTTGCCGTCCTGCTTGCCAAACGAGTTCTTTTTCTTTATACGCTGTACATTTTTGCTTTCTTTGTCAGAGCGGGTATCGTATTTTTCAAGCTTTTCGTCGTACTTGGAAAGGTCAACCGCAACGCCACCCCTTGTATCCACGTGGCGCACTTGCGTCTTATCCTTCTTTTTAACGGGTGCTGCGCCCTTCTTTTGCGGTTCCTTGGGCTTGATAACCACGCCCGCTTTTGCTGCTTCTTCGGCAGCTTTTGCCTCTTCTGCGGCTTTCTTCGCTTCTTCTTCCGCTTTGGCGGCAGCCTTTTTGTCGTCATAGTACTTAAAGAAAGCTGTTATATCTACTTGGTTATTCTGCGTTACATGTTCAAAAATTATACTAAGCTCTTCTTCTTCCAAAACGGACATAGAGCTTCTTCTGGGCATACCATGGTCGCTAAGCAACTGCACCAAATCTTTATTCTTTACGTTTAATTCCTTCGCCAAGGTGTTAATCTTGTATTTTTCCATTGTTGCCATATATCATCGCACCTCCATATTTGACGAAATCTCTTCCAGCTTCGTGTAAATTTCCGCAGGTATTTGAGTATGCAAGACCTTATCCAAACGCTTGCTTTTAACAACTTTTTTCAAGCAGTCACTTTTGCCGCAAAGGTATGCCCCGCGACCGTCTGCCTTACCTGTGGGGTCAATCTTAATACCCTCGCCGTCCTTTACTACTCGTATAAGAGATTGTTTGGGCAGCATTTCTTGACACCCCATGCACTTCCTTAAAGGTATATGCTTTTCTGCCATAACTTTTAAGCACCGTCCTTAATCTCAAAGATACCCACGTCCGGTCAGTAATAAATCCTACGCTTCGACAGTTTCTTCGGCAACCTCAGATTCAAGGGCTCGGTTGCTCTTTATATCTATCTTGCAACCGGTAAGCTTTGCGGCAAGTCTTGCGTTTTGACCTTTTCTGCCTATAGCAAGAGAAAGCTGGTCATCGCTTACCAATACTCTGTAGGAGTTATCACCGTCATCGGTTTTAACTACAGAAAGTACCGTTGCGGGTGCAAGTGCGGCGGATATAAATTCCGCAGGGTCCTCGCTGTACTTGATAATATCGATTTTTTCACCCACAAGCTCGGCAGAGATTGCGTTCTTGCGGGCGCCCTTGGGACCTATGCAGGAACCGATGGGGTCAACTTCGGGATTAGTAGAGCTAACCGCTATTTTTGTTCTGCTGCCTGCTTCTCTTGCAACTGCGTTTATAACTACAGTGCCGTCCTTAACTTCGGGTACTTCCAGCTCAAACAAGCGGGTAACAAGACCGGGATGCACTCTGGAAAGTACTATGGAAGGACCTCTGGTCTCTCTGCGAATCTCGGTAATAAACACCTTTATGCGGTCGCCGACTTGCAGGTTTTCTTCCGCGATCTGCTCATGCTTATACAAGGCCATTTCGTTTTTGCCTATTTCCAAGGTGGCATTGCCTGTGGTGGGGTCAACTCTTGTAACAATGGCGGATACGATCTCTTCCTTCTTTTCGTCGTATTCCTTAATCATCATTCCTCTTTCCGCTTCACGTATGCCTTGTATAATTACCTGCTTACCTGTCTGTGCGGAAATTCTGCCAAAGTTTTTAGGCTTAATTTCGATCTCATAAACATCACCGATTTTGTATCTCTTGGATTTCATCATAGCATCTTCCAAAGAGATTTGGGTTTCAGCATCTTCAACCGTTTCAACAACGTCAAGTCTGCGGTAAAGTCTAACTTCCTTTTTTACAGGGTCAAGCTTTACGCGTACATTTTCCTGTCCGCCGCTGTCTCTTCTGTATGCCGAAACCAAAGCGGCCTCAACCTTTTCCATCATATAAGCGGCAGATATGCCTTTTTCTTTCTCAAGTAGATCCAAAGCTTCAAAAAATTCTTTATTCATTCTGTGTTTCCTCACATATATTTTTGCGGTTTTGTTATTACCGTTTAGTTTTTATATTTCGTGATAAATGCAAAGTCTTGCAACCGATTTTTTCGGCAGGGTCAAACTGCCGCCGTCTTTATTAAAACTAAAGCCTTCGTTGTCCCAAGCGGTCAAAACCGCCTCAAATTCCTTAACGCCATCCATAGGCGCAAAAAGCTTAACAGTTACGGGCAAGGCTGTTTTTACGGCATAATCGTAATGCTCTGCTCGCTTAAGCGCCCTTTCGGCGCCAACGCTTGATACCTCCAAGCAATAGGAGGAGGGAATAGGGTCAGCCTCATCAAGCATCGGGTCGATAGCCTTTGTTACATCAGAGCAGTCGTTAATAGTTATGCCATCGGGCTTGTCGATCGTCACAAGCAAATTCAGGCCTGCGCCTTCCTTTACCAGCTCCACATTCCAAAGCTCAATGCCCAAAGCTTCTACCGTGGGCTTAATAAGATTTTCAACATCCTTTGCAATGTTTTTTGCCATAAGCTACACTCCGTTAATTAAAAGCACATAAAAAAGTGAGCATTTTAAAATGCTCACCTTATAAACTATGCTATCATCATTGAGTTTATTATACCACAAAAAACAGTAAAAGCAATAGCGTTTAACAAAAAAATAGGGTAAATTTCAAAAAAATCAATCTTCCGCGTAGTAAAAGCCCTTGCTTTCCGCCAAATCCCAATCAACAAATAAAACATCTTTTGCGGTATGTCCCTTATTGCCCATATTTCGTTTGCTTATAACACGTTCTTCAATAAGCTTGTTTAAGGCAACGGTAATTTTCTTGCGCTCCAAGCGTTTATCTTTAGCCACTGCATCTGCAACCTTTGTATAGGTTGGTAAATTTTTGGAATTTTTAGTTTGCTCGTCTTTTAAATAATCAAAAATCTTTCGGTAATACAGCCCGTAAACATCCGCCTCATCAGGCAAAGCTACGGTCCATGTAGAGGTTTCCATAAGTTGCCTGGAAAAACAGCCTTTAATGGCGTAAACGCCAACCTCTTTGCCGTATATGTTCTTTAAAAACGCTGTAACCGAGCTGAAATGCCCATCGCCCGAAAACAGCACAAATGCTTCGATATCGTCTGCCAGCAGTGCTTTTTGATAAATGTTGTCAAGTAAAATAAAGTCGGTAAAATCTTTTTTTGTTCCGTTTGGAGAGCGCGTGTCGATAATCTTGTTGGTGTACGGCCGTATTCGCCCTATCTCGTCTGCCAGATTCTTGTGGGAGAAATCTGCAAAAAACATAACTTCTTTTACGTTGACCCTGTTTTGAAGATCCTCAAACCAAGCCTTAATATTGGGGCGTATGCCGTAGTTGTTGTTAAGTGATATGTACCAATGCTCATAATCCACAAAGACCGCCGCCGAAGGTAACCCTTCTTTGCCTGTTTTGATAGGGGAGGGCAGTTGCTTCGTTTCCTCGCCGCCTTTGCCAAATAACCGTAAAATAACCCATCACACCTCCTTTCTCGATACTGTTATACGAAGCATTCCATACAAAAATTATAACACCACCGATTTGGCTTGTCAAGTTATTTTCCGCACAGTCAACCAAGGCCCATTTTGAAAAGCTCATCCTTTAGCTTGTCGATGATTCTTTTTTCCAAGCGCGAAATGTATGATTGAGAAATCCCCAACATATCAGCAACCTCCTTTTGAGTCAGCTCTTTGCCATCGGGGTTTCCAAATCCAAACCGCTTTTCTATTATCAGCCTGTCCCGTTTGGATAAGCGTTCTATGGCGGTGCGTATTATTTTTTTGTCCTCACCGGTCTCAATAGCGCTGTATACAAAGTCGTTTTCGGTACCGAGTATGTCAGACAACAACAGCTCGTTTCCGTCCCAATCTGTGTTAAGCGGTTCGTCCAAGGAAAGCTCGCTCTTTCCGCTGACCTTGCGCATATACATTAATATTTCGTTCTCTATACAGCGCGATGCGTAGGTAGCAAGCTTGATTTGCTTATCTGTTCTAAAAGTGTTTACCGCCTTCATCAGTCCTATCGTGCCAATGGATATAAGATCTTCTATCCCCACCGTAGGGCTTTCAAATTTTTTCGCAATATATACCACCAAACGCAAATTG
>JAZUQW010000274.1:0-12285 GCA_045605905.1 Eubacteriales bacterium | reverse complement strand
GCATTGCCAAAAGCTCTCTTGCCTTGAACAGGTGTCTGATATATGCGCGGGTATATGTTTGGCACACCTTACAGTCACAATGGGGGTCGATGGGCAGGGGGTCAAGCTTAAACTTGTTGTTGTTAAGGTTAAGCAGACCGTCGTGGGTAAACAGGTTACCGTGGCGGGCGTTTCTGGAAGGCATTACGCAGTCGAAGAAATCTACGCCACGGTCAACAGCCTCTAAAATATTGATGGGCGTGCCCACACCCATAAGATAACGGGGGCGATCCTTGGGCATATGAGGCTCTACCGCCTCTATAATACGGTACATCTCGTCGGCGCTTTCGCCCACGGCAAGTCCGCCTATGGCATAACCGGGCAGGTCAAACTCGCTTATCTGCTTCATATGCTCTATACGAAGGTCCTCGTAGACGCCGCCTTGATTAATGCCAAACAAAAGCTGGTCTCGGTTGATGGTTTCCTCCAAGCCGTTAAGCCGCGCCATCTCCTTAACACAGCGGTCAAGCCAACGGGTGGTACGTCTTATGGATTTGCCGATGTAAGACTTTTCGGCGGTGGAAACACAGCACTCGTCAAAGGCCATAGCGATAGTGGAAGCGATTTTGGACTGAATCTGCATACTTTCTTCGGGCCCCATAAAAATGCGGGTTCCATCAAAGTGGGAGGCAAAGGTTACGCCCTCCTCTTTAATATTGCGGAGCTGGGACAGGGAAAACACCTGAAAGCCGCCGCTGTCGGTAAGCACGGGCTTTTGCCAATTGAAAAACTTGTGTATGCCACCAAGTTGGTATATAACATCCTCACCGGGGCGCACGTGTAGATGGTAGGTGTTGGAAAGCTCTACCTGACAGCGAATCTCCCGCAGGTCCTCGGTAGAGATACCGCCCTTAACCGCGGCAGAGGTGCCCACGTTCATAAACACGGGGGTCTGAATATCACCGTGGACGGTGGAAAAGGTGCCGCGTCTTGCGGTACCTGCTGTTTTATGTAGGGTGAATTTAGCCATAGCTTACTCCTTATCGGTCAAACCACTTATTTACGTCTCGACGGATAAACATTTTTGCAACGGGTCTGCCGTGGGGACAGTATTTTATACTGCCGTCGGCAAACAGCTTATCCAATATCCATTTATTATGGGCGGGGTCGTTGTGGATGCCCGCCTTAAGCGCCGCCTTGCAGGCAACGGTAAACAAAGCGCGGTCGCAACGCTCCTCCACAGGCAGTGCGCCGCCTTTTTCCAGCGTTTCGGCAAAACCCGCAAGCATTGCCGCGGTAGCGCCCGCCTTGACAGAGCTTGGCAAGGCGCGGACAACTACGCTGTTGTCACCAAATGCCTCTATATCAAAACCAAAGCCCCGCAAATAGTCAAGGTTTTCTATAATCAGCGCGGTGTCGGAGGGGTTAAGCTCCACTACCTCCGGCATTAACAGGGTTTGGCTTTGGGCGGTGTTGCTTTTTTTGATATCCTCATACAAAATGCGCTCGTGGGCGGCGTGTTTATCTATGATATACAGCGCCTCGGCAGTTTCTGCCACAAGATAGGCGTTGTACAGCTCGCCAACGTAGCGATAAGTCGGCTCTTTTTGCAGCTTGGTTTGATTTTCAAGCAGGGTCGCCACCGATGGGGCGGCAAGCTTTATCTCAAACTCTTGGGGGGTAGCGGGGGAATTAAACTCCTCCTCGCCAAAGCCCGCGGCGTTAAATGAGCTTCTTTGTGCCTTTGCCTCTTCTTTAAGCACCTTGTGGGTGCTTAAGGTGTTGCTTGTAAAGCCTTGGGGCGTAAAGGCGGGCTTCTTTATCTCTTTTATGTCGCCGCCGGACACAAATATATCGTCCTCGCCACCGGTAAAGGCATCCTGTCTGCCAAGGGCGCCCTTTACCGCATAGTAGACCGCCTCGTACACAAGGCGCTCGTCAGCGAATTTGATTTCGATTTTAGCGGGATGCACGTTAACATCCACAAAGCTGTAAGGCACCTCCACAAACAGCACCGAGCTGGGGTATCTGTCGTGGGGGAGGTAGCTTTTATACGCCTCTTTAAGTGCCGCCTGCACGGTTTTGGAAACAACATATCTGCCGTTAACAAAGGTGTTTTGGGCAGTATTTCTGCCAACAGCGGCGGCAGGTGCCGAAACATAACCGCTTACGCTTACCTGCTCTGCCTTGCCCTCTACCCGCAACAGGTCCTTGGCGCGGGCGTTGCCCAAAGCGTCGGCAATAGCGGCGGAAACCGAGCCGTTGCCGCTTGTGGCAAACTTCTGCTCGCCATCGGCTATAAATTTAAAAGCTATGTGCGGGTTGGATATTGCCGCTTTTTCCACAGCGGTGCGGCAAGCGGCGGTTTCGGTAGCGTCACGCTTTAAAAACTTGCGGCGGGCGGGAGTATTGTAGAACAGCTCCTCCACCAAAACCGTACTGCCTACGGGACAGCCAACCTCCTCAACCGTGGTAATGCCCTCCTCGCAGTTAAGCAAGTTGCCAAAGGGCTGACCGGACATACGGGATATTATTTTAAGCTTGGATACCGCAGATATTGCCGCCAGCGCTTCACCGCGGAAACCCAGAGTTTTAACGCCGTTGATATCTGTGCCGCAGCTAATTTTGCTGGTGGCATGGCGCAGTACTGCCTTGGGCAGATCGGCGGCGGAAATACCGCAACCGTCATCGCTTACACGTATAAGCTGACTGCCGCCGCCCTTAAGCTCTACGCTTATATTTTTGGCGCCTGCATCTATTGCATTTTCCACCAATTCTTTAACAGCCGATGCGGGGCGTTCCACCACCTCGCCTGCGGCAATCATATTGGCGCTTTGACTGTCAAGGATGTTTATAACTTCCATATTTTTTCTCTCTTCTTTTACCAAACTAGCCCTGTTATTTTTTCTATATTGATGCTTTTTTCTTAAGCTCGTAAAGCAGACCCATAGCCTCTATGGGGGTAAGGGTATTTATGTCTATTGCCCGTAGCTTGTCTGCAATTTCTTGTTCCGCAAAAGAGGCAAAGCTTATGTTATCCTCTACTATCGGTACCGCCTTGGGGGCGGGTTTTGTACCCTCTAAAGACTTAAGCACCTGCCTTGCGCGGGCAACAACCTTATCAGGCACACCTGCAAGCTTTGCAACTTCTATGCCGTAGCTGTCGTCGGTGGCACCGCGGACTATCTTGCGTAAGAAAACAACGCTGTCGCCCCGCTTTTTTGCGGCGACGTTATAGTTTACCACACCGTCAAGCTCACCCTCCAAAGAGGTAAGCTCGTGATAATGGGTGGCGAAAAGGGTTTTTGCCTTTATATGGCTTACGGTGTACTCCAAGGCGGCGCGAGCGATGCTCATACCGTCATAGGTAGAGGTCCCCCTGCCTATCTCGTCATAAATGATAAGACTTTTTGCGGTGGCATTTTTCAGTATGGCGGCAAGCTCGGTCATCTCTATCATAAAAGTAGAACTGCCCGTAGCCAAATCGTCGGATGCGCCTACGCGGGTGAACACCCTGTCCACCACGCCGATACGGGCACTTTTGGCAGGAACAAAGGAGCCTATCTGCGCCATGATAACCGCCAAGGCTATCTGCCGCATATACGTGGATTTACCCGCCATATTTGGGCCTGTTATAAGGGAAAGACGGTTTTTGCCGCCATCCAGCAGGCAGTCATTGGGAACAAAATACGCGTCGCCGATATAACGCTCTACCACAGGATGTCTGCCGTCTTTAATATCAATAACGCCGCTGTCATCCACCTCGGGGCGGACATATCCGTTTTGTGCCGCCACCTCTGCCAATGCGCAGAAAACATCGGTCTCTGCCACGGCGGCGGCGGTTTTTTGTATGCGACGTGCGCGGTCAAGTATGTACTCCTTAAGGGCGGTGAAAAGCTCGTACTCCAAGGCGGCAAGCTTATCCTTTGCGCCTATAACGCGGCTTTCCATATCCTTAAGCTCGGGGGTTACGTAGCGCTCGCAATTGGCAAGGGTTTGGCGGCGGATGTACCTATCCGGCACTTGGTCCTTAAAGGATTTAGAAACCTCGATATAATAGCCAAACACCTTATTATACCCCACCTTTAGGGTACGTATACCTGTTTTTTGCTTTTCTTCCGACTCTATGCGGGTTATCCAGGTCTTGCCGTCGGTCATCATAATGCGCAGCTCGTCAACCGAGCCGTTTGCGCCCGTTTTTATTATGCCGCCCTCACGTACTGTTATGGGCGGGTCGTCGGCAATAGTGTTGGCTATACTGCTGCCGATATCCTCTAAATCGTCAATAGCGGTGTAAAGCCCCTTAAGTACAGGGCTTTTCATCAAGGAAAGTCTTTCTTTTATAAAAGGCAGTTGCTTAATGGTGGCCTCCAACGCCTTAAGGTCACGGGCGTTGGCTGTGCCGTATACAAGACGGGTGGTTATACGCTCCATATCCACAACGGATTTAAGCAGCCCGATAAGCTCTTTACGCTCGGTGCCTGCACCTTTAAGCTCCTCCACGCCGTCAAGACGGGTGCATATAGCCCTGCTGCTGATAAGCGGGCGGTCAAGCCACTGCTTTAAAAGCCGCGCGCCCATGCCCGTGTGGGTCTTATCCAAAACCCAAAGCAGGCTACCCTTTTTTTCGCCGCTGCGCATAGCTTCGCTTATCTCAAGGTTGCGGCGGGTAAAGGCATCCAAACGCATAAAAGCATCGGACTTATAGTATCTTACAGGCTTGATATAAGCCATATCTGCCTTTTGGGTATACTTAATGTAAAACGTAAGCAGTCGTGCCGCCCTCTCCGCCAAGTCGGTAACAAAACCCATATCGGGGGCAGTGGTTTCCTCGGCAGAGGACTGTTCAAAGCTTTCGTCGGGGCGGCTGATAAGAGCGCCGATACGCTCCTTAAGCAGGTTTACGGCATCCTCGTCCACAGTGCGGTCCACAACAGCCTCGGTAGGTGAAAAAGCGGCACACTCGGCAAACAGAGCGGCTTTTTTGTCCTCGCCCACCACCTCGGTGGCGAACACCTCACCCGTAGAGATATCCGCGGCGGCAAAGCCGAAGCCCATATCGCTTTGACACAGGGCGGCAAGGTAGTTATTTTGCCCTTCCTTAAGGAAGCCGCCTTCCGTTACCGTGCCCGGTGAAAGTATACGCACCACGCCACGCTTAACCAAGCCCTTGGTGGTGGCGGGGTCCTCTAACTGCTCGCATATTGCCACCCGATAGCCCTTACCGATAAGCTTGGTAAGATAGCCCTCCACAGCGTGGTAGGGCACGCCGCACATGGGCGCACGCTCTCCGTCGCCGCAGTCGCGGGCGGTAAGCACAAGCTCCAGCTCTTGGGAAACGGTTTTGGCATCCTCAAAGAACAGCTCGTAAAAATCCCCAAGTCTGAACATAAGCAGACAGTCGGGATTTTCTGATTTTATTTGTTTGTACTGTTGCATCATAGGTGACAGTGCCATTTAACCGCCCCACCCCTTTTAATAAATGTTTGTTATTAGTGACAACCGTGGCAATGGTGGCAGTCGCCGCCGCAATCGTTGCCGCTGTCGGGTACGATGTAGCCCATAAGCTCTTTGTTTATCTCGGCAAGCAGTGCGTTAAGCTTGTTTTCTGCCGCCGCAAGGTTTTTCATGTTGTCAGACGCCATAATCTTTTCGTAAAGAGCATTTACGCGCGCCTCTATGCTTTCTATAAGTGTGCCGTCTGCATCGGGCTTGATCTGCTGTTCTTCTAAAAGCATACGCTGTACGTTGTATTCGTTAACAGCGGCGGTAATCTCTGTATCCGCAATATAAGCTTCGCGGGCGGCGGTGTATTCCACTACCGCGTCAGCCTCTTTAAGTGCGGCACCGAAGGTGTCAAGTAATGTTTTCAAATAGTTGTCCATAATATATTCCTTTCAAAATTTTAATTTTCTTTTATCAGCACGCCCTCAAGAGTATAGGCGGCGGTGCTTGTAACCTCAACATCCACAAACTTGCCCGCCTGCGCAGTAGCAGGGTCGGCGCCCTGTGGCAAGGTGAAGCTTATTATCTTATTATGCCCTGTTCTGCCCTTGTATATACCACCGTCGGCACCGTCGGAAAGCACGCGCAGTCGCTTACCCAAAAATCGGGCGTTAAGCTGTTCTGCCCGTTTGTTTTCCAAATTCGAAAGCCGTGCAAAACGGTCTGTCTTAACCTTGTGGTCCACCTGCTCCATCTCTGCGGCGGGTGTGCCGGGACGGGGGGAATACACAAAAGTAAACAGCATATCAAAGCCAACCTTATCCACCGCATCTACGGTGCGGTCAAACTCCTCCTCCGTTTCGGTGGGGTAGCCGCAGATAATGTCGGAAGACAGGGATATATCCTTTACGGTATCCTTAATATACGCCGCTTTTTCCATATACTGCTCTCTGGTGTAGCGGCGGTTCATTAGCTGTAGAATACGGTTATCGCCCGACTGCATGGGCAGGTGGAAATGAGGCGCTATGCGGGGGTTTGCCGCCATAACATCCACCAGCTCTTTAGAGGCATCCTTTGGGTGAGAGGTCATAAACCTTAACCAATACTCGCCTTCAAAATCGGCGGCGCGGGCAAGCAGTTGGGGAAAGCTGTACTCGCCCTTATAAGAGTTGACGTTTTGACCAAGCAGGGTTATATCCTTATAGCCTGCATCTACAAGTGATTTTATCTCTGACAGCACATCCTCACTGCGGCGACTGCGCTCTCTGCCCCTAACATGGGGCACCACGCAATAGGTGCAAAAGTTGTTGCAGCCGTACATAATAGAGACCCAAGCCTTGTAACCGCTTTCCCTTACTACGGGCAACCCCTCGGCAATAACGCCGAATTTATCGTGAGGCAGACCCGTGATGTACACCTGCTGTTTTTTGCCCGCAAGGACGTTTGCTACCATTTGAGGCAGCAAATGCAGACGGTCGGTGCCGAAGATGAAATCTATATACGGATAGCTGTTAAGAAACTTGTCACGACGGTGCGCCTGCTCTGCCATACAGCCGCAAACGGCCGTGATAAGAGAGCGGTTCTTCTCCTTAAGCTTGCGAAGCGCACCCGCCTTGGAAAGCACCTTAAGCTCGGCATGCTCTCTTATGGCGCAGGTATTGAATATGATAAGGTCAGCCACCTCAAGACTTGCAGCCTTGCCGTAGCCCATAAGGGCGCAAAGCCCCATAAGCCGCTCGCTGTCCGCCTCGTTCTGCTGACATCCAAAGGTGCTTATAAACGCGGTCTTGCCCTTGCCTATGGCGGCCCTTACCTGCGTTGCAATCTCAAACTGCGCCTTTATTTCTTCTTCTGTAACAAAAACGTCTTTAAGCATAAACAAACCTAAACCTTAAAAAATAGTGGCAACCTGACTTAAGCTATCCCTAAGCCCCTTGTTGAATATAGAGCTGTATTCGCTAAAGCTGTTGTAGCCCACGCCGCCCAAAGAAGTGGTGGAGTGAATATACATCCCCTCGCCAAGATATATGGCAACATGGCCGGGGAAGAACAGCAGGTCGCCTGCTTTAGCGTCCTTAATATCTATCTCCTTAAGCATGGGAGATTTGTCAAAATTAGCGTCACGGTGAAGAACAACGCCGTTCATATAATAGGACATAAACGCAAGGCCGCTGCAATCGATGCCGCCCACGGTCTTGCCGCCCCAGCGATAACCGCTGCCAAGGAAAAGCTTTGCGGTTGCAACCACGTCTGCACGGAACTGCTCCTCACTGCGGGGACGCGCCATATCGTCAATGGGCATAATGTTTTTGCGGTGTATGTAATAGGTTTTGCCATCAATAGCCTCTACAGGAGCGTAGCGCTCGGTACCGCCCTCGGCAAGCACTTTTATTTTAGAGCCGCGGGGAATGCAATAGCCCGCAAGGATGCCGTTTTTAGGCTCTACAAGCAGGTCGCCAAAGCCGCTGGTAACCACATGGGTAACGTCGTAATCCCCAAAGAACAGCTCTGCCTTTTTGCAGTAGCCTTCGTAGCCGTACTCTGCCTTAATGCGGCAAAACTCGCCCGCATCCTCAAGCAGTTCAAAGGACTGACCGTAGAATGACTCATCCGTATGCTCGCAGCCTTCTGCGGGTTCTTTATAAAAATGACATAGGGGTACAGCAAAATAACCTTTCATAACAAATATCCTTTCAAAAAAATAATCGGTAAAAATTGCATTGTTTATTTTTGTGTTTTATAAGCAAACTAAATCTGTAAAAAATATCAAATAGGGAGCGTTATTGCAAATATGAAAAAAATATATGCCCTGATTGCGGCGGCGATATTGCTTTTACAGCCCGTGACTGCCGCGGCAAAAACCGAAAACTGGTACGTTAACAGAGCTAAAGACGGTGGCAGACCCGCAGTTATGGGGGGCAACACCGCCACTATTGACCAATACGGCGCCCTTTATATGGGTAGCGAGGATGAAAAGGTTATATACCTTACCTTTGACGCGGGCTATGTTAACGAAAACGTTGAAAGCATACTTTCTACCCTTAAACAGCACCGGGTGCGCGCCACATTTTTTGTACTGCCCGCCGTGGCGGAGTACAACCTGCCCACGGCAATGCGGATGATAGAGGACGGCCATCTTATAGGCAACCACAGCGCAACACACGGCAATATGGGTGCCGTTACCGACATTAAGGTGCTTGAGAAGGAGCTTAAAACCGCCGAGGAGCATTTTTACAATGCTACAGGCGCAAAAATGTCCACATATTTTCGCCCGCCGGAGGGTGCCTTCTCTGAAGAAATGCTTATGTTTTGCAAGGAGTTGGGTTACACGCCCGTGTTTTGGTCCTTTGCCTATGCGGATTGGGATAACGGTGCGCAACCCGACCTGAACGAAGCAAAAGAAAAAATACTGAAATGCGCCCACAACGGTGAGATTATGCTGTTGCACCCCAACTCTGCCACCAACGCGGCGATTTTGGACGAGGTCCTTACCGCCCTTGAAGAAGAGGGCTACCGTTTTGACACGGTGGACAATATCGTGAAAAGCGAAGAGTGAAAAGTGAAAAGTGAAGAGTGAAGAGTGAAGAGTTAAGGTGGATTTTTGCGCACAGCGCAAAAATCTTCCTTTTCTTTTATCTTTTCTCTTTTATCTTTTCTCTCGCGAACAAAGTGAGCAATGGGGTATTTTCTTCGGGCATGTACCGAAGAAAATACACATTAGTTTCCGCGAGTGCCGATTTTAAAAATCGGCGCGAAGGCGCGAGCGAACGGAAATGGTGATTAATTATTTTTTTGGGGTCCCCGCCGCGAACAAATGTGAGCGGTGGGGCCTTTTTTATATTACAGGTCGCTCTGCATCCATAGCGGCAAGCCCTGTTTGCCCCATAAGACGCTTAAGGCGGGAAGGCTCGTCCTTATAACTTAAAACGCCTGCAAAGATATACTCGCCCTCTCCCTTCCGAAGTACGGCGATATCGTTATATACCTCGGGGATAGAACCGCTTTTGCCGTAATACTCCATATCCGGGTCATAAATATAGCGCATAATACGCTCCACACCCTTGTGGCGGCGCATAATGTCACGGCCAACGGGGTGGCTTATTATAAAGCGCATGGCAAGCAGGCAGTCGTTAAGGCTGGTAAGATTATCCTCGCCACGCTCTACTGCCGCATAGTCCAGCATTTTTCTTCCGATAACAGTGTTTTTTGTGCCAAGCACGTTTTTGCAAAAGCTGTTGAGCGCCTCGAAGGAAGCGTCTGCAAACAAGGCGTTGGTTGCGCTGTTATCGCTAAAGCCCATCATATATATAAGCAGCTCTTTAACAGTTGCCTTGGTCAGCTTAAGCTCGGTCATAATGCTGGTGCCGATAAGCATGGACTTGGGCAGCTCTATCTCGCGGTTAAGATCTGCATCTGTTGCAAGGTAATAGGCAAGGATAAAGGTTTTTATAACGCTGGCGCTCTTAAAGGGTTTGTCGGCGTTATGACTGTATTTAGGTTCTGCCCCTTCGGTTAAGGGACAAATAAGTACGCTGTTGTTTTGATTAAAGAACTTTTGTATATCCAAGGCCTGCGCCCTCCTTACCAAGATAAATGTTTTCGCCGTCAAAACGGGTCGCGCCCTCGCCGGGCATTTGATGTACCAAATAGGGTGGGTCAAGGTCATAGCACTTTATACCCACGGCGGCACCGAAATGTGCGGCGGCGGTAACACTTACGCCACCCTCCATCATACAGCCAAGCATACATTCTATGCCATGCTCCGCCGCGATGGACTGTATCTTTAAGCCCTCGTAAATGCCGCCGCATTTCATAAGCTTAATGTTTATCATATCACAAGCCCCCATACGGATAAGTCTTTCCGCATCGGAAGGTGCAAACACGCTTTCGTCCGCCAAAATACGGAACGGACAACGGCGGGTAACCTCTGCCATACCCTCAAGGTCGGTATAGTGTACGGGCTGCTCGATAAGCTCGATATTAAGCCCCATCTGCTCTGCCGCTTGGGAGATATAAACCGAGTCATCCACAGACCAGCCTTGGTTGGCATCCAGCCTTAAAACGGTGCTGTCGTCGATAACCGCCTTAATGGCATTAAGACGCGCCACGTCCTCCTCGCGGCCGCCGCCAAGCTTTACCTTAAGCACAGAGAAGCCTGCGGAGAGATGGTCGCGGGTTTCTTTGACCATAGCATCAACGGTAGAAAGGGATACGGTAGCATCGGTTATAATGCGTTTATCCTCTGATTTGCCGCCAAGATACACAAAAAGAGGCACGCCTGCCTGTTTTGCCAACAGGTCATAGATAGCGATGTCACAAGCCGCCTTGGGTGTGCTGTTATGGAAAAGCACGTTTTGTATACGGGGCAACAGGTCGGCACTTAAGGTCTCGCCCACAAGCAGGGGCTTAAAAAAATCCTCAACTGCGCATTTAATACTGCCCACGGTATCGCCGGTAATAACAGGTGTAGGTGCGCAAGCGCCGTAGCCGCAAACGCCCTCGTCGGTGGATATCTTAAGCACATAGTCTTTTATAACGTCTATGCGGCGTTTTGATGTAATAAAGGGCTGTTTTAAAGGGATGTTCTCTTCAAACAGCTCTATTGCCGTAATTTTCAAGTCTATTCCCCCATATAAGTATTCAGTATATTATACAACAACCGCAAAAAAAAAGCAATACTAAAAGCACGCCTATGCAAAGAAATTACCCCAATAAAACCTGCAGGCTTATTGAGGTAATTAGTTATGTTATCTATATTTTTTTCTCAAGCTCGTGGATTTTGGTGCTTGCCTTGTGAGGGATGGGTTTCCAAGTGACCTTGGTGAAGGCGGCTATCCACATTGTAATGTCGCCTATAATACCGAAGGTGCTGAACATAAGAGAATACCAAATGACGTGCCACAAAGAGATTTTTTGCAGTCGTTTGCGCTCGGTAACAAACAGCAAAAGCCCCATAGGGATAACAGCAAGATGCTCGAAAATGATTATCTCAAACACGCCCCACGCCAATTTCCACCATTCTGTATTTGTTGCCATAAGCACCAACAACAGTGATTTTAATATTTTTACGGGGATAAGCAACATTCCGTAGGGCAGGTTTGTTAGCTGAAAATCCAATGCGGACGCTTTATTGCGCCAAGTCTTGCCCTTAAAAGTGCAACGCCACAGGCGGCAAAAAAACATTGTAAACGCCATAAGGTGCCCCTTTGACCAACGGATGCGCTGTTTAAACACGGTGCGATAGTCTGTGGGCTGTTCGTCATAAAATTGCGCTTGATGCTGATATGTAACCGTAAGCCCTGCGGCGATGGCGTCGGAGGTAAACTCTCTATCCTCGGTAAGTGTAACGTAATTCCAGCCATCCTTTACAAGCTCGGAGGCGAACAAAAAGCCTGTGCCCTGTATGCGAACGGAAAGCCCCAACACCGACCTGCCGCGGCTTTCAAAGCGGACGGTGCGCAGCCAATGGAGACCGTAGCTTGCGGCGATATGGTTATCGTCCAGATTCTTGGTGTTGCGGTAGGAGGTTATAAGCTTTTCGCCGCTGTGAAAAGCATCGTTCATGCGGCTGATATAGTCCCGCTTAAGCAGATTATCCGCGTCGAACAGGAAGTAGCCCTCAAAGCTTTCTATGCCGTAGTCCCGCTTTATGCACTCAAACAGATACTGCAAGGCGTAGCCTTTGGTGCGGTGCTCGTTATCGAAGCGCTCGTAGCATACGGCGCCCGCTTTTCTCGCAAGGGCGGCGGTGGCATCGTTACAGTTATCCGCCACAACAAATATACTTATCAGCTCTGCGGGATAGTCCTGCCGCTTGATGCTTTCTATTAGGTTTGCTATTACCGCTTCTTCGTTGCGGGC
>JAZUQW010000273.1:0-6294 GCA_045605905.1 Eubacteriales bacterium | reverse complement strand
ACATGGCTACGATCCGACTTGTGCCAGGTTTACGGCATTTTGGGGTGATATAGGGGGGTGCAAAGCAAAAATTTCCGCGAAAAATTTTTTATCGCGCGGAAACTCGACCGTCATCACTAATCACATAACGATTCTTATTGTTCTTTGCAGCTCTACGCTGCGCATTAATCTTTGCAAATTGCCCGCCGACATTGCCATGTACTTCCGCATGGCAATCACGGCAAAGCAATTCAAGGTTATCGAAGTTCAATGTGACTTCAGGATTGTTTATGTTCACCGGATCTATTTCAATCTTGTGGTGCACAATCTCGCCCGGTTTATAAATCCCGCGGCGCAAACAGTTTTCACACAAGTATGATCGTTTGTGCTTGTATGCTTCACGGCATCGCTTCCATGCTGTGCTATTATAAAATGCTTGTGCAAATTCCCTCGCCATAAACTTGATCACGCTTCTTTATATTACATATACGATGCGCAAGCTGAACATTATCCCACGAATGTTCGCCGCCTTTTGATAACGGAATGATATGATCGATTGACGGATAATTGTTACCGGCAATAAACACACCATCTTTCATTTCGTAATCTTCAGAATCACATCGACCACCGCAAAGCGAACACACGCCACTGTCACGCAAGAACAGCCCGAGCACCGTTATGTCGTTGTCGACAGCGCCCTCTTGCATCCTCATTCGCCGTGTATGATCATGTGTCGTGCTGTGCGCCTTGGCTGCGCAAGCTCCCGAACAAAACCTTGGGTTAGTAGTTATCGCCCCGCATACAGGGCAAAGATGCGGAATCGGACGTGACAACCTCTTATGTTCTTCACGTTCCGCCTTGCGTTTTGCTTTCTCGCGTTTCTTTTCATTGCATTTGTCTATCAACGCCATTTGTTTGCTAACACGGTCATATTCAGCACAATGCGGGCAAACAGCCGTGTGATGTGTGGTGATGTTATGGAATGTCTTTTCAAACACACCGCCACATTTAAGGCATCTAACAAGAATTGTTGATTCTTTGTTTTCGTAGCCCGAAACATATTCAACCGCACCGTTTGTTGCCTTGCGTATTTTTTCAGCGACATCACAAACGTCTACCGAGTTTTTTATCCCGTCAGGCAACTTGATGTTGTTCTTGCTGCAATATGTCCGCACTGAATAAACGCTATGCACCCCGAGCCTTTCAGCAATCTCTTGCGATGTGCGTCCCTCGGCTTTCATCTTGCGAACTACTATATCATTATTTTTTAATATTACTTGGTCCTTCATATCCGTATTCATATCGGCACATATCCGGAAACATATCCCGTATTTGTTCGCCGACTTTACCGCGTTGGAATGATTCGTCCGATGTGCTCACATATTCCCATGCATCGGGAATCGTATCAGATAAGTTGAATATCTTCACATCATCGTGTTGACTTCCGCCGATGCTCGCATAGTTCCCGTACAGGCTTCGGAACATCGGACAGTCAGGGAATGTTTCAAGAGCTTCCCGCATTTTCTTCTTATCGACCAACATCGGGATGTGTAACGCATAATCGAACGTTGACAGCTCTGATTCCCTTAACACATCTTCGCAATGCCGTAATGCTCTTGTGTACCCCGTCCGTTTGTCATCGTACCGGTGTTCGATCCGCAAGATGTGATCGCGAAGTGTGCCACCGAAGAACGGCGTGTCATCCGTCACCGGTTTCAGCACAAAGAAGTCATCGTTGAACAGCCAAAACTTATCAGGCACGAATCGGTTCGTACAGATCTTCAGCATTGACGAACGCGCCTTTTCCCATTTCAGAATTCCTTTTTGCTGCATCGTTATTGTCCGATCAGGGATCAACCCGAACGGCTGACCACATACGAACCACACCTGACCGTGCGGCAGATTCTTTTCGATGCTGCGTAACGAGTACCGAAGTTCGTATGTTTCAACGTCATATTTCAAAACATAAATGACATCATATTTCTGCATTGTCTTTTAACCAAATATAAAAGATCGAACCGAACCGGCCCGATCTCCCATGAAAAAGAACTTAAAGTAAGTTTGGTGATACGCCATAAGATTTATTACATCTTCTGACACTATCACAATACACCGTCAAATACTGACAAACAATGACAACTTTTTGAATGCACGTCTTTTGATCCGGTAAACCGTTCGCGGGTCAACGTGCACGATCTCGGCGACATCTTCCCACGTTCGCGCCTTTTGCTTATCTTCATCGAAGTAATCGATGTAATAATCATTTAAGACATCGCATTCGATTCCGTCCAACTTCATCACGGTGTCAAATATCTGTTGCCGGATCTCTATCGCGTCCAATTCAGCATCAAGATATTTCAACCGTTTGTCTGCTATCCGAAGCGCACGCATTTCGGTTGTCTTGCTGATTTCCGTACCGTGTGGCGTTCCGTCCGTGTTCAGTGGTGACGATATCGCATCGATCATCACTTCTTCTTTTTCGAACTCTTTACGGAATCGCCGCGCCTTCTTGTCAGCTTTCTTGTATTGTTCCAAATACTCACGAACTGTCATCACTTGCCCCTAACGAACACCCTTTTGTTCCACATCTTGACCGCCCTGTCCTTTGCCGAATATCTTGCGTTTGCCGCAATCAGATCTGTTCGCGCCCTGCACTTTTTGCACTCGACACAAGCCGCCGCATTAAACAGGTCGAACTGTTTGATTCTGATACGGGCTTCACCGCCGCAGAACGGGCACGGTTTCAAATTGTTATCATTCATTGTCATACACCAACTTTCTTAACACCTGCGCCGTTTGAATGTACCCAATTCGTTCCTGATCATCGGCGGCCTTCAGGATCTCCGCACATTCAACAACGGGTTCGTCAGGTATATCATCGATCAGTGATTCAAGTTCTAACGGCACATTGCCATAACCTTTGTAGTATTCAATCAGTTTAGGCAATACCGCATCGCCCTTTATATATTCACTCATCGTCTTGCTCCTTTCGCTTGCTTATCTCGATAATCTGATCAAAGCATTTTTGGCACAGGTCTATTGAAACCGTCTCTGTTTTGAAGAACTTTGGCCTTTGTAGCGTAATCGTATAACCACGTACAGGGTCAATTTGTCTTTCTGTGCTGATTACGCAACCGCACATATCACAAACTCTTGCTCTCGCCATCACTCTTGCTCCTTCCGTACTCCGTAACTGCAATAGCCGTTATCTGATTCAAGCCTTTGACACACATTATGCCCTGCGTGCTCTCCCGTTTCACCCCATACTGTATCAGCGCCGTGCCAACAAGCATAGTTCATCCCGAGAGTAGTCTGGGAAAAGTATTTGCATTCGCGGCAACGCACCACTTCGATGGGTGATGGCACTTGACATATCTGTTCCAACTCTTGTCTTAATATGGTTTCATCGAAAGTACAGTCCTTGCCAAATTCCCACTTGCACAAGAGATTTACTCTTTTGACTGCATCATTCAATCGCATATACAATTCACTCACGATCATCACCATTCCAATCTGCCGAATCGTGTATCTTCCACACATCATCCTTTGCATCATCTTCAGCCTTGCGACTGACGTATAAACAGGCGAATACCATCACGCCCACGAAGCCGACTATAAAGCCGAACAGGAACCATCCGATATTAATCATCTGAACCCCCAATCCTTTCCAAAATTTTTGTCACTGTGTTCAAAATCAAGGCTATACTGCCCAAAACCAACGGCATCTTAATTATTGGTGGGGTAGCAACTTCTGATAAAATTATCACACCTATTATTGCAGGCAATATATCATCGAATATCTGCATCCACTTTGGTTTCATTTCCGTCACCCCCAAATATCTTGTATAAACCCTGCCAAACCAACAAGACACCAAACGGAAAAAGCAATCATCGCTATTACGAGTAGACCTATCAACAAATATGCTCCTGCATCGGAGAAATTATCTTTTTTAAACATCTGTCCGCCAAGCATTGATGCCGCTGCGACTACAACCGGCACCAACCAAAACAATACTGCCGTAGTTACAATTTTATCTATCATAATTAGTCCTCATACTTCATCGTGAATACACGGAACTGTTTAGGGTTATAGTTCATCTCATAAGCATATTCGCTTACATCCGCACCGTTAATGTCCTCTACCACATACATGGTTGTTGCAGTATTCAGACCGATAATGTGCTTTTTATACTTGCCTTTTGCGACTTCTGCTATAATCACCAACTTGTTCTCGGTTTCACTGTCGATGCTTATTCTGCCTATCGCCTCAAATAGTGGTTTGCCATCCACGGTATTGATTACCGCTACTCTACGGACTACATTGAAGTTATCCGCCTCTTGACTTACATTCCATGACACTCTCTCGCTCTGCCTACATCCTGCGAGTGTCAACATCGCTACTGCGATCAGAACTGCTGCTATCACTTTTTTCATTTTTCTTCCTCACTTTCTATAACTGTTGGAATATCGTCAATGTTTTTATCAATAGCCTTAACTACTTCTATAATTTCTTGATGAAAGCCCCTTCTCGCTGATTCTTCCATAACATATTCAAGGATATCGTGCATTCTGTCCGCATCAATTAGCCTACCGTGTGGCGGTACTTCTACAAGCGGACAGTCAGGTGCACGCCCTGCTATGTTGGCATAATGACCACAATCGGCCACTTTGTTAAGCCCTATATAATCGCAGTATGTGCAACAATCGGGCATCTTCTCCCCTTTAATCAGTATGCTCATTGCCGGCCCCCTCAACTTTCCTGCCGTATTTATACTTCATTATCAGATCCACGCCCTTCTTCTTCGCGTGCGCCTGGTCTTTCGCGAGCACATCCACTTCGTTCCACCCTTTGTTGGATCGCAGCACATCATGGCAAATTGCAGTACTAAAACTGAACCCGTCATCAGTGGACAGCGCTTTGACTATAACACGGCCATCATCCATCAACATCACATTGTATGGGTTCACGTCACCGAGATTGAACCGGACATCATCTGTGTCGTACGTTTCAATCCGAGCTTCGTACCAATCCTGTGATACAACAAATCGGGCCGTTTCAGCATTTCTGTAATCATCCGTAACACACACGATGTGATAATCGGAATATTCGCCTTGTGTAACTACATAGATTTTCATTCAGATGCACCCCCTTCAACTTCTTCCGCCACCGCTTCGCAAACGGCAGCGTTCACGTCATCTTCGAACAGATTCAGCTGTCCTTCGATTTGATCATCTTCATAGCCCCACGCAACGACCCGATCATCATCGAACCACGCATCAATATCTGTGTCCTTCCACCTGTTCACGGCGCGGACGTATTTGTTGGCATCACGCAAGAAGAATCCGCGATGCAGTTTGCCATCGTCAGTCCTAAAGTTGACCGGTCTTGTCGATGGCGGCTTTGTAACAGTGCTCATAATGAATCAACCGTCCTTTCTTGTTCTTTTATATCATCATCCCTATACCCATCGGGCAGATACGCATTAATTTCACTTATTGTCACGCAGCACGGATAGCCACGTTCTTCACCGATTCTTGCAACGGCCCATTGAACCGCAATATCAAAATCAGTTATTTCTTTAGATAATCTAATTGCACCCGATATTTCCGCATCCCTAATGGTTTTTTTGAATGTTTCAAAATCCATCATGTTATCGCCCCCGTTCTTGATTCAAGCGATGCGATCACATCTTCCCTAATTGCCTTTTGAAGTCGCAGATCTGACAACTCGTCATGGCACGCCGCAATGTAATCATCGCCACCTTCTTCGATCTCGTTCATTCGCGTTTCGATTTCCTTTAGCTCGGCCCGTTTCTGATCAAGCTCGGCTAACAGATCTGTTTTCCGCTGCCGTTCCGTTCGTTCCTGTTCGGCTTTTTCTGATTCCGGTGCATTCAGGTATTCCCCGAACTTATCCCCGAACAGTGTTGACGGTCGCAGATAAGTTTTCATCTTGGCATCGTCAGACCATTCCGCACATTTACGGTCAATTACGGTCCGCATATCGGTTTCAGAATATCCCTGTCCCAATAAGCCAATGATCATCTTTGTCACGTTCGCATCGACCTGATACTTGCTACCCGTCTTTGAATTCAGATAAGAGATAAGAGAGAGGGGTAAATTGTCGGCCGTGTTTTGGCTTGTAGCCAAACCGGCCACATTACCATTTACCTTTTCATTTTCATTATCATTATCATTATCATTTACATTAGGTTTCGGGTTTTGCGAGTTTGGTTCGGTTTGGTTTGCTTTTGGTTTTGGTTTGGTTTCGGTTTGGTTTGCTTTTGGTTTCCGACCGCCCTTCAAACTGTTCTC
>JAZUQW010000272.1:0-2092 GCA_045605905.1 Eubacteriales bacterium | reverse complement strand
TCCTGAGTATTGTCTTCCTAAGACCGCTTGGCCTCCGACTTCTTTGGAAATGGTGAACGCACCGGCAACGTTGATATTGTTACTCTTGCCATGAATATGTATTCTCACGGTGTAGCCCCCGGGTTGGACTTTTCTAATATGCCCCGTCTGGTGGAAAAATATGAAAAATGCACAGGTATGCGCGTGTATGATAGAGCACCTTATGCGGGCTCCTTGGTTTTCGCGGCTTTCTCGGGAAGTCATCAGGATGCTATTGCAAAAGGTATGAAGTACCGCGAGGAAAATTCCCTTTACAAGTGGAATGTACCATATATGCCTATTGACCCTTGTGATATAAGCCGTACTTATGATGCGGATGTTATACGCGTTAATTCTCAAAGCGGTAAAGGCGGCATAGGCTATTTGTTGGAGCACAACTATGGTTATTCCTTGCCTGCAGGTATGCGTGAGGCTTTGAGTTATATTTGCAAAGGGATATCCGACAGAGAGCATAGAGAGCTCAAACCTACGGAAGTTCTTGACATATTCAAAAACAACTATTTCTTGCATTCTTCTGCAATAGCAATAACTGATATGCATTTCCATCGCAAGGGAAAGAGCATACAGGCAAACATCACTTTTAGCGAGCAAGGCTTTGAAACCGATATTGTAGCAGTTGGCAATGGTTCTTTGGATGCTGTAAGTAATGCGCTTAAATGCTATACGGGAACAGATTTTGTTTTGGATGTATATACCGAGCACAGTATGCAAGAGAAGGGCTCGGGGAGCGTGGCGGCCGCTTATATAGGTCTTAAGGACAAAGAAGGCAACATAAGTTGGGGCGTAGGTACTGACACCGATATTATCCACGCAAGTGCTACAGCGTTGCTCAGTGCATACCACAATATGAACAAAGGAGACGTGCTTTAATGGGAATGACAATGACACAAAAAATCCTTGCTGCACACGCAGGGCTTGACAGCGTTACGGCGGGTCAACTTATAAATGCAAAGCTTGATATTGTTATGGGCAACGATATTACCACTCCCGTAGCTGTCAACGAGTTCAAAAAAACGGGTTTTTGCAACGTTTTTGATAAGGACAAGGTAGTTATAGTATTAGATCATTTTGTGCCTAACAAGGACATTAAAGCGGCAGAGCAGTCCAAAACCTGTAGGCAGTTTGCCAACGCTCACGGCATAAGCCATTTCTACGATGTCGGTAAGATGGGTATAGAACACGCTCTTCTGCCGGAGCAAGGTGTGGTTACTGCAGGTGACTGCATTATCGGTGCCGACAGTCACACATGTACTTACGGGGCTTTAGGTGCCTTTTCTACAGGTGTTGGCAGTACTGATATGGCAGCGGGTATGGCAACGGGGATGGGATGGTTTAAGGTTCCCTCTGCCATTCGTTTTATCCTTAAGGGCAAGCTTCCTTATAATTGTAGCGGCAAAGATGTAATCTTAACAATTATTGGCAAAATTGGCGTAGACGGAGCTTTGTACAAGAGTATGGAGTTCGTGGGCGACGGCGTTTCTGCTCTTTCTATGGATGATCGTTTTTGTATCTGCAATATGGCAATAGAAGCCGGCGCAAAAAATGGGATTTTTCCCGTTGATGAAAAAACGCTTGAGTATATGAAAGGACGTTGTGAAAGAACTCCTGTAATCTATGAAGCTGATGAAGATGCAGAGTACGAGCAAACGGTAGTGATAGATCTTTCAGAAATAAAACCTACGGTTAGTTGTCCACATCTACCAGAGAACACTAAATTTGCATCAGAGCTTTTAGATATAAAAATAGATCAAGTTGTTATAGGCAGTTGCACAAACGGAAGAATGGAAGATATGGAAGCCGCCTATAAGGTGTTGAAAGGTAAAAAAATTGTCGAAGGCGTTCGTTGCATAATTATCCCTGCAACAATGCAAATTTTAAGGGAGTGTGTTGAAAAAGGTTATTACACGGCCTTTATAGATGCAGGCGCAGTTGTCTCCACGCCAACTTGCGGCCCTTGTCTTGGCGGATATATGGGTATACTTGCTGAGGATGAGGTTGCTGTTGCTACAACAAACAGAAACTTTGTCGAAGTCGGATCGTAGCCATGTCGTTC
>JAZUQW010000271.1:0-3040 GCA_045605905.1 Eubacteriales bacterium | reverse complement strand
AATTGGTTTGCTAAAATATTAACGCTATCCGCATTAACCCACCGACCGATCTCGGGATCGTAATAACGGCTGGATACATAATAGAAGCCTGTTTCGGTGTCGTAGTAGTAACCTCTGTAACGGAAGGGGTTGATATTTGCTATGTGGCTGGCGTTGTTTGAAATATCTGTACCGCTTGCGTTAGTAATGGACAGAATTTGACCGTAGGCGTTGTACTCGTATTTTGCTACAAGTGTACCGCCGCTGTATATGCCTATTACGTCACCTTGGATGTTCTTTGCAAAGGTGTAGGTATCATAGCCATAGCTTATACCCATTATCGAGCCTTTGTCGTCGTAGGTATAATATATGTTTACTCCAAGCCTATTTTCTGCAACAATGGTGCTGCCGTCAAGGGTGTATTTATACTATTATTTTATACTTTATAGATTGTTTTGTCAAGATATACTCTATAAAAAGCAAATCTGCTGTCAACACCGTCTGAGGAAGAGATTATTCAAAAGGCTTCGGCGGTTCGCTGTCCGACGCCGAGTGTATGAAGCTTGCAGGTGTGTCGCGGAATACGTTTTACAAATATAAGGCGAAGGTCAATGTAGAAACGAACTCAAAAATATGAGGAAAAGGAGCCTGCAAAAGAGCAAACTCCTTTTATTGCATTAGTATTATTTTTGTACCAACTATTATTAAATGCCAGTTACTTAGTTTGATTGGTTATCGCCTGATTTGTTAATGGGTTATATACATAAACAAGAGAAGGGCAAGAGGGTACTACTTCGTATGTTCTGATAAATAATCCAGCTTCTACCTTGATATAGCCCCATTGTCCAACGCCTGTGACAGCTTTGGTGCGTGTAATCTCGCCCGTATCGTTTACCTTTACCAAGTAAGCAACATCACCATCGGTAATATCTCCGTACAGCACACCTTCATAAGAATACAACTCAATAACCTCGGTATTTTCTTTAAGCACGGTTTTATCCGTTCCGTTCATGGCTATGCGGTTAAGAGAAATAGCCTTACCATCTGCGTCTTTATCTATGTAATAGATATAATCGCCGCACTCGGCATAACTGATAAGCTCACGCCCATCGTTTACAAAACCCTCCACTTTAGCTTTGAGGGATTCGTCTCTGCCCAAGCATTTGTATGCCTTTTCTTCAGACGGTATTGTCTGCATCACGTCTATCTTACCTTCAGCATCAACAATAATGCTGTTGGGATAGTTAAGAAATCCTATTCTCTCGTCCTTTAACTGGCACCAATAAAGACCGTCAACCGTATATTCACCCGTATCAACCTCGGTAATCGCATCGGCGATAAGGTCTAAAGCATACAGATGCCCTATACCGTCCTTATCGTTTTGCGTAAAACAAAGACTGCCGTTCCCACGGTGAAAATATGCAGACTTTACGTTTTCAAGTAGCTTTTCTTTTATACTGCCATCGTGGGAAAGCCCATATATGTCTTTCGTGCCTGAAGTGTTTGCTACAGCTACGTACAGCCATTTCGATGTAATGCCTACAATGTCAGCATAAAAGCAGTCATCCTCTGCAACCCCAAAAGCCTCTTTTGATACTACCATGGCTTTGTCAGTAAAGTCACCTTTTGAAAAGCGCACTATTCCATCGTCTTTGTCACCGTTAGTAGATGACTTTACACAAAAGAAGCTGTCAGGCGTTTGAGCGTAGTGATAATCAAAGATGTACTCTCCACCGAATTCGCCTATCTTTTTAGTTTCAGATGAAAGCTCAGACGAGTCAAAGCTTTGTTCTGCTGACCCGGACTTGTCTATCTCAGCAGCGCAAGAGCATAATAAAACGATGATGACCAGTAACAATAGTAACCCTATGTTTTTTCTCATACTGCGCATCTCCTTTTTTACACCTTAATACTTCTAATATTTTCAATTCCGTATAGTTTCTCTCTTAATACCCAAAAACCACTAATTTGGAAATGACAGGGATCATCATCAATAGTAATAAAAGCGCCTATCCGACACAATTCTCTCCCCCACACAAGACCGCAACTTTCGCCTATAGGACCGACGATATCCCAACGCAGATCATTCCTGCTATATGTGTCAATAACATTATGATGGAAATCGTGTGCGTCAAAATTTCCCGATGTTATATAACTCATATATTTGTCGTCCCAGAATTGAAAATCAAAGGCCCATCCATATATGTGCGGACCATAAGGGAAGTCAGGGTCTACATCCCTTAATCCCCATGTTACAAATAAAGTTTGTCCTGCATTGTATGATTTAGCTAAAAAATTAAGCGCCTTGTGTCTAAAATTCGAATCCAATCCGGTTAACATAGTTCTATTATGTTCTCGTAAATACTCGGGGATGTCGTTCCATGCTGTGTTTTTTTCAATATCACTTCGCAAGATTAAGTACTCAGCAGAGCAATGGTCGTGACTACAACAATTTCCGCCATTCATACACGCCAGTATATCAGCAGCCGTTGAACACATACCGTTGGGATCTATCATATTTACAGAATTATTCAAACAATACGCAAACATATTGTTTCCAAGGATGCCTTGACCTGTGGAAACGAAAGCGTCTGCATTAAGGAATCTACCCACAACGGGATCATAATATCTTGTTTGGAGATAATAAAATCCGGTTTCGGTGTCGTAGTAGTAGCCTCTGTAGCGGAAGGGGTTTAGGTTGGCTATATGGGTTGCATTGCCGGAAATGTCAACACCGCTGGCGTCTGTAATAGACAGAATTTGTCCGTAGGCGTTGTACTCGTATTTTGCTACAAGGGTACCACCGCTGTATATGCCTATTACGTCACCTTGAATGTTCTTTGCAAAGGTGTAGGTATCATAGCCGTAGCTTATACCCATTATCGCACCTGTATCATCGTATAGATAATAAAGGTTTGTACCGTTGCGGCTTTCTGATACGATTTTATTTCCGTCAAGGGTATAATTAGTTCTACCTACAACACTGCCGCCGGTATCGTAAACTGTCTTTTTGGTGCGAATACCATCGGCATTGTAGCTGTAGTTGGTTATTGTGCCATCA
>JAZUQW010000270.1:0-1541 GCA_045605905.1 Eubacteriales bacterium | reverse complement strand
TTTGTTGATGTTAAGCCCTAACATTTCAACGATGTCGGATTGAGCAGTACCTTTCCCGCCCGTAACCATTTGAAAATTCACTACAAATTGGCTGAGTATGTCCAAATAGAACTCCGCTTTTCCGCGGTCCACTACGGTAATTATCAATTTCAGCTTCTTTATAGCCGATTCGTTAATCGTGTTTGCCATAATCTCATCTCCTTACATGAAATTGATGATATGCTCATCATCCGCTTGCAGGATGCGTTGCATTGCGCGCTTTTCACGAAGCTTGTTTGTAACAATTGCCTTAAAGCCCAACAACTGAATCGTGATAAGGGGTGCCATAGCAACAAGAGCCACCACGCCGAATCCGTCGCGAAGGACCGCCGCCTCGCCTTGCAAGGCAACGCATATACCGATGGCGAAAGGCAGTATAAAGCCCGATGTCATAGGGCCGCTTGCCACCCCGCCGGAGTCGAAGGCGATGGCGGTATACACAGGCGGAACAAAGATGGACAGCGCCAAGGAGATAAAATATCCCGGAATAATGTAATATACTAAAGAAAAGTCAAATATAATGCGGATTACGCTTAAGGCAATGGCAAAACCAACGCCTATACACAGCCCAAGCATCATAGATCTTTTTTTAACGTAGCCGCCGGTAACATCCTCTACTTGTGTGTTAAGCACGTGGATGGCAGGCTCTGCCAAAACCACCAAAATACCCATTACAAGCCCGATACCTACTAACAGTGCAGGATGCAACGAGGAAAGCTGTACGCCCATTTTATAACCGATAGGCATATAACCTACATTAACACCGGTCAAAAACATGACCAAGCCAATATATGTAAATACAACACCAACGCCTATCTTAAGCAGTTGTCTTTTTTGAAGCTTTAAAAAGAAAAACTGGCAAATCAAAAAGAAAAACACAATCAGCCCCAAAGCAACGGCTACATCTTTTGCAACCTGGGCGGCGTCTTCAATATATGCCCTTAAGACGTTCTTCTCCACAGCACCGTAATTGACGGTATAGCTTAATTTGTTGCGTGAAAACATACCAAGTACAAGCACTGCAAGTATAGGCCCGATAGAGCAAAGAGCAACCAAGCCGAAGCTGTTTTCCTGACTGCGGCGATTGCCCAAAACGCTGGAGATACCAACACCCAAAGCCATTATAAACGGAACGGTAATGGGACCTGTTGTAACCCCTCCGGAGTCAAATGCCATGGGCAGAAGATCGATATTTCCGTTGGTGGAAAGGATCAATGCCAAAGCAAACAACAACATATAAAACAGCATTAGAATGCTGGATAAGCTGCGCTTGAAAATAATACGTAAAATAGCAATAATCAAGAACGCACCCACACCGAAGCCGACAGTGTATATCAAAAGCTTTCCGCTCATGACCGAGCTTACCTGGTTAGCAAGCACCTGCAGATCGGGCTCGGCAATGGTGGTAAGCATACCCAACACAAAGCACACCGCAAGCAACCAAAATATAGTTTTCTGCTTGGATAGACCTGCACCCACATGTACCAAGTCGGATCGTAGCC
>JAZUQW010000269.1:0-3676 GCA_045605905.1 Eubacteriales bacterium | reverse complement strand
TTATACAATTCACTTCAGGGAAATACTCCGGGGTAAATATCTGTTCTTCTGCCACCCTTATGGTTACTATTATACTGTTATCATAAGTCCAAACTATCTCGTCTGTTGGGGTGGCTGCCGTGCCGTCCTCTGCCGACACTACTGCAAACCCTTGGCAAAGCATAAACGCCGCCATTACTATTGCTATTATTCTTTTTGCGTTTTTCATTGCTTAAACTCCTTTCGGTATGTAACCTATATAACCCAAAGTCATTATAGACCCGCGTCTCTTCTTAAAATCAAAGCCGCATCAAGGCTATCCACCAAACCGTCTAAATTAACGTCACCTGTGATGATACCAAAATAGTCATACAAAGCTTCTTGACCTATTATCCCTGCATCGTACTTAAGCAAATACGCCGCATCAAGGCTGTCTGCACTACCATCGTTATTAACATCTGCCGGGTCATATACTATTATTTCACATTGCTCCTCTACATAGCCACCAATAAAAGAGTACTGACAGGTTAGAACCGTCTCTCCCGCTGCAACGCCTGTTACTGTTGCCGTTTGATTATAATATACATCAAAATACCCATGAGGAGTGCCGCCCCAAACGTTTAACATAGCAATTTCTTCGTTATCTATGACCCAAGTTTCTGTACTATATCCACCGATCTCACCTTCAGAATACTCCAATATTACATTTTTTACACCGATAATATTAGCAAGGACAGTTGCTTGCCGTAAATATTCATTTACGGCATCAAAGCCGGTTTCGTCAGTGAATCCGTCTTCTCTCGGATCATAAATTGCTTTGTACCAATGGTTTTCACTTGGCGCACCCTCTGAATTGCTGCCTCGTGGCCAAAACCTTATGCCGTATTCCGCAAAATAATCACTTGTAAAGGCGCTTTCATCTATTACTGCAGGGTCAACTTCAAAGCTTATACGTTCTAAAGGTTCAATGTTTCTGCAGGGATTTTTCTTTACTATTTCAATGTCTGCTCTTTCACCTACGGCAAGAATCTGCCAATCCATTGATAAGCGAAGATATGATTCCCTTTGACTATAATCCGATACTAAATAGTTGCGCTCTGTGTGTAACACGCCCTCCTTTATAAGCAAGGTTTCGGAAGCGCTTTTCCACTGACGATAATCGAGAGGACTATCTAATACCAACAGAAGTTCATACTCATAACCTATGTCGCAGGGCTTTTTTTCGATTACCAAAACCTTTATACAATTCACTTCAGGGAAATACTCCGGGGTAAATATCTGTTCTTCTGCCACTCTTATGGTTACGATTATACTGTTATCATAAGTCCAAACTATCTCGTCTGTTGGGGTGTCTGCCGTACTGTCCTCTGCCGACACTACTGCAAACCCTTGGCAAAGCATAAACGCCGCCATTACTATTGCTATTATTCTTTTTGCGTTTTTCATTGCTTAAACTCCTTTCGGTATGTTTATTAAAGCTTATCGCTTTTTTACATTATATCACGCACGATAAGCCGTTGCAAGTGTTAACATGTTTGTGAACAAACACTTTTGTATGATTGAACAAAAACTCACCGTGGTTTTTAGTGATTATGACACAAAGGGGAATTAAACCACAAAACCCGCCTAAATAGGCGGGTTTTGCGGGTATGCTAACAGCAAGGATCACTTGCTGCCGGTGATCTGTATATTCGTTAGAAGTTTTAAAAGCTTTTTACCATCCAAACCAAGATTTAACGCCTCCCTTAAAAAGAGAACGAGGTATTCGTCAGATTTCAGAAACTTCGCCACATCCAAAGGAAGAGTTCCTTCGCGCTTGGTTGACGCGGCAAGGTCAAACATCATCTGCGTTTGCTCTTGCGTAAACTGTAAACATTCCGCAAGCTTAATCTGTACATCATAACTTGGAGCCTGCCGTTCGCCTTTCTCTATAGCCGATAAATAGGCAGCGGAAATACCCAATGCCGCGGCTAAATCTCTAAGCTTAATATTTTTTGAAAGGCGCCTCTCGCGAATATAATCACCGAAGTTTTCGATGACCTCCATGGAACATTATTCCTCGTCGCAGCAGATCCTATATTGAAAAGAAACAAGCTCCTCTCCCATAAGCTCGCCGCAGCGCTTACAAACGGTAACATCCCAAACCTCGTATCTGCATCTAGGGTGATACGGATTCACCTTATGTACCGTCACGCTTGAAGTACTAACTACCCCTTCATGGCCCCACAGATCACACAAAAGGCCGTAGGTTTGAGCGCCGTCGGTATCAGCGCCCACCATTTTTTGTGCAACAGCCGCCCTAAACTCTGCGGGGATAGTGTCACCCTCAAAGCTTACGGTATACTCGGTACCGTCAACAACAAATTCATAAACCTCGTTACCGTTTGCAGAAACGGAAAAGCCAAAAATACCTAAAACTAAAATTACGGAAAGCATTCCGCAAATTATCTTTTTCATCATAGCAAAATCATCCCTTCTTCAAATTGTCGATGATAAATATAAGATCATCGCGACTCTTTGCTGTGATGCAATAATAATCTCCGTTATCAATACAAAAAGCGAAATCTCCACAGGGATTGACATAAAACTCAATACCATGGGCTGTATATGTTTCGTAAAAAGACTTATTTACCATATCCTCGGTAAAGCAATAGTCCAATGTAACAGAAACACACGCGCTTGCGCCGTTGGTTGACATTTCAATATTATAATATCCATCTACCTTATCTACCACCAAACGCTTAAGCTCTGCACCGCCGGGAAGCTTTGCGGGATAAAACAGGTCTCTGCCTATATCCGCAAGCAAGCTCTCCAAAGAATCGTAGCTTGTGTCCGGCTTAATGTGGGTAATGGTGTAGGCGTAATCGCCTGTTTCGCTTTCATTCATTTCGATAGTTGTACCAACAGGGTTGTTTGAAACATACGCCAAGCCCTTTTGCCGTGCCGTAATGCTTGCCGTAGAAACAAGGGTAAGGCTCGCCAAAGTGGCGGCGATTATTGCAACTGTCAAAAGCTTGCGCTTGGGCAGGCGCTTTTTTATACCCGTATCGCTTATATTTGTATTTACAGCTTCGTTTATTATTACATCTGTCGTCTTGTCTGTTTTAAGCCCATCACCGCGCAACAGCTCAAGCCGCGCGCTGCAAGCACGTATCAGCTCCATATCCGCAGTGTCGCAAAACAGCAGGTCTGTTTCATAGTCCAACAGCTTCTGCAACGTCTCTTCCGAGGCGGTGTTGATATCAAGCTTGCCTTGGGCAATCAACTCTTTGATTTCTTGACCGCTTATATTGTCAAGACCTTCATTTTTCCTCACGTTTTTTACCTCCTCACCTATATATGATGCAAAACACTGTTTTTCCCAAAAAATTTTTAGAAAAACTTTTTCATCGCCGCAAAAGCCTATTTATATAACAGCTTTTCTACCTTTGCAACGATTTTTCGCTTTACATTCAATACGGTTTTTGCGCTGATGCCCAACTCTTTCGCGGCTTCTGCGGCAGTTACACGCCTTATATATATAAGGTAGTAAATCTGCTTTTCTCGCTTTGAAAGCTCGCCAAGCACCTCGCTTATGTAAAAACGCTCTTTCCAGATGTTGTACTGTGCTTCGTCCTCCACCGTTGTGTCGACACTGCGCGCCTCCGCCCGGTCTAACGGGACGGTGCGCCCGTCGCGGTCTTTTCTGTTAAGCTCC
>JAZUQW010000268.1:0-3912 GCA_045605905.1 Eubacteriales bacterium | reverse complement strand
AGGCCATAGGCGGCTACAGAGAAATAAACCGCAAGGCAATGAAGCTGTTGCCACGCGGCGGATATTTGGCGACCTGCTCTTGCTCGCACTTTATGACGGATAATTTGTTTTGCAAGATGTTAAAAAGCGCCGCAGAGGAGGCGCACGTAAGCCTAAAGCAAATTGAACGCCGTACCCAATCCCCTGATCATCCAATTATGTGGAACGTACCCGAAACCGATTATTTAAAGTTTTACATTTTTCAAATCATTTAAAGCTTTTGAACAAACTATAACAACCGTTATTAGTAAAAAAGGAAAAATGTTAATGAAACGCAAAAAAATGTTAACATTTGTTCACGACAAATACATTGATTTTATGCGCAACGAATGTTAACATATATGTGAACGAAGTTGGCTGTCATAATTTCTGACAACAGCCGTTATTTTGACGACGGAGGCGAAAAAATGGATCTTTTAACAATGGCAATCAAAAATGAAATTCGCGCACAGTACAAAAGCGTAAGAAGGTTTTCTATGGCGGTTGGTATACCCCAATCCACTATAGTAAGTGCTTTGCACAACGGCATAGGCGGTACATCCTATTCTACCGTACTTAAAATCTGCCGCAAACTTTCTATAAATATGTACGATTATTCCCCTTTATTCAACACCAATTATCACGGTATGAGTATGATGACCGCGTACAATCAGCTTGATGACAAGGGTCGTTATATTATAGATAATTTGTTTGATTTAGAGCTTAAGCGTTGCAAGGGCGTTGACTACACCGGTGACATTAAGGAAGCTATTGCTGACGCCGAAAAGGAAGCTGAATAAGATCTGACATTTTTTAACATTAATATAAAACAGCGGGGCAAAAGCCCCGCTGTTTTTTTGTTATAGTGGGCCCCAAGAAGTCGTCAGGCTTCTTGGGGTGATTTGTATCTTTAGTTAAGAACAAGAATCTCGTCAAACTGCAGACCGTATACGGGGGATGAAACAAGTATCCTTACATATCTGCCGCTTACTGCGCCGTCAAAAGTAAAGGTGTAGGTAAAGTTTTCGCAATTAAACTCACCCGGGATAAGGTTGCTTTCGAGATAAGGAGCGCCGTACAATTCATCACTGCTAAAGCTTGTAAAAATCTTGCTGCCCCAGTTACCGAGAGTATCGCTTGTATAAAACATGGTACTGCTAACGTTAAAGCCTACAGACTTTCCGTTTGCCACAGCATCACGCACACCGTGGAACACAACGGAGCTAATATCGCTGTAGCTTTCGCCAAGGTCGATTACCAACTCGGTAATTTGGTTTGTACCAACAAGCACAACGCTTACACCTTCAAGTGCGCCGGACTCGTTAAGCTCCGCACCGGAAGCGGTAATGCCATCGGTAAGCTTTGTGCAGTCGGAATCTGCCCAAAAGTCATAAGAATCACCATCGGGGGTATCGGGCATGAAGAAAGAGTCGCCCATATCGCCTGTAACCTTTGAATAGCTATATTCAGCACCTGCAGCATAATTGGTCTTACCGTCGGGCACAGCAACCTGCGAGCCGGGTACATACTCACCCTTGGTAAACGCCATAAGCTCCTTACCTATAAGCAGGGTTAAGGCGTCACCGTCGAGCACATATCTTCCGTATACCTCTTCGCTTACATAGAAATATCCGTTATCAGCAGCCCAACTGCCCTGCCACTCATAGTCTTTGTAAACGAAGGCGTTGCCGTTTGACATAAATTTGATTTTCAAAAGGCTGTTTTCGGCATCGGCGTTTTCCCAAACACCAATGAAGTCAGAGTCGTTTTCGGCGGGAGTAAATACATCCCTGCACATCATAATCTTTTCATCGCCATAGGTAACAAAAAGTCTGCCGTTGAATATTTGATATTCAGTCTCCCAACCGTTTTCAAAAACAAGTCGGCCGTCCTCTGCGGCCCAAGAACAGCTTTCTGCACCGTGGCCTTCGATTATTTCTGCCGTACCGTCTTCCTCAAGACTTATAATAATGGCAAAACAGCTTGGATTTATCATTTTCCAAACGCCGATAAGCTCTTCATCGGCAGTAGGGTCCTCGTTTTTTGTATAGACGGTATTGTTACCCTCGGCATCGGTCAAAACAAGGGCATCTGCAACTATGGTGCAACTTACTTGCTCGGAATAAACCTCTATGTCTCCAACTGCCTTAAGGATGTTAAGAACCCCGTCTTCCAAAGTCCATTCCACATCATAAACCAAGTCTACAACTGTAACGGTGCCTGTACCGTCCTCAAAGAACTGATAGGTCTTGGGGTTGTGGGAACCGTCAAGCCCCGTCCAAGCACCGATTATTGCCTGTGCGGGATCTGTAGGCTCGCCGCTTTCACCGTCGGAAACATCGCTATCCACATCGTCGTAATCATAGTAGCCGTAATACTCAACACACAAATCTGCATATTGGCCATAAGTAAAGCTTGCGCTTTCAAATGCAGTCAAAAGCAACGCATCAAGCTTCAGTATCTGCGCCGCATCAATGCTGTCAACCATGCCGTCGCCGTTTGTATCTGCAAGTATATAATAGAGGGGCTTAAGATCATCCTCTATCAATGCATCATATCTTAAAATTAGTGCAGCATCAAGACTGTCCACAATACCGTCACCGTTGGCGTCACCAAAAGCGCATTCCGCAAGCTCTATCTCTCCGCATGCCGCGCAGATACACTCAATTGCGCCCGGCACTGTAACTGTAGGTGCCTCCACAACTCTGGGAATGTTCCAAGCATGCGCTACGTTAAACGTTAATATCAGCTCTTCGCTTCTTTCGCCCGCATCGTCTACAGCCCAGATCCTTGCAATATGGCCTGCTGTGCAATCAAAACCTTCCAAGGGAATATCGCAAACTGCGCCGCCTTCCACAATACTGATATCCTCAATCACCTGTTCTTCGCCATTATCTATGGCATAGTACAAGGCAACAGTGCCCAAGTTGGGGTCAGAAACGGACACTTGTATTTTTTCTGCAACACCCTCGGTAGAGCCGTTAAAAGTAATGGTTGGAGCGTTGTTAACGCCAACCTCTATAGATACAGCCATACTTAAGGTCTGACCGGGAGCTAATGTGCGCTCGGTCCAGCTCCAACAAATGGCGCTGTCACCGTCGTTATAAACAGCGTTATCTGGGCTGTCGTTAAACATATTTACAAAGTAATCGTCATCCCAGCCGCCTATCCACAGGCTGTCGATATCGCCCTCGGTGCCGTCAACGGTAAACATACAGTTGCCGTTGTCGGAAGAAAGCTTTGCGCCCTTGCCGTTGGGTAACATCTTAAGCTCTGCGCTGTCATCGTTGTTAACCTGAACATCGGCTGTGGTAGCAAGTGAAAACGTCTTTATCTCTGCGGTGGGGTTATTTATTACATAGTTTATTCTAACAAAGTTGCCATCGCCGGAGTAGCTGTTTTCAAGCTTAAGGTTAAGGCCGCCTATGCTTTGCACCAAACTACCTGCGCAGTTATAAGACATTGCCGAAAGCGCCGCGTTAAAAGACTCCTCGTCAAATGAGTCGGTAAACAAGGGGCCGCTCATCGCACCGTACAAACCGTCCACATTAAGAAAGGTATGGTAGCCGTAGCCGCCGTAGGTACTGCCAATGAGCTGTTCGCCTTGCCCAAGGTCACCATAGCCCTGTATATCAAAGCCGTATTTTGTAGAGTCGCCGTACGCCTCTACAAAAGCCGAGGACTTATCCACCGCGCCAATAACTTTGATAACGCCGTTATCGGCATCATCCATAGCAGAAGCAGAAACAACACTTGTAAGCATAAGCGCCGCCAAGAGTATTGCAAAAATCCTTTTCATTATCGCGTTCCTCCATGAAAAAATTACATTTCAAAAACAAAACATCTTCTGTTTACTTTATATCACAATACCGCCTTTTTGTCAAGCGGGACAGG
>JAZUQW010000267.1:0-2128 GCA_045605905.1 Eubacteriales bacterium | reverse complement strand
GCCCTCGACACTCCCTGACTCCTATAAACGGAGCTAACCGTATTTTTTAAGACATGGACCTTTTCCATATCCACCCAATAATATCACATAAAAAACCGTTTGTAAAGAGTTTTTTGAAAAATTTTTATGGGTTTATTGTATGCATTTTTTGTGTATTATAAATAAAAGTTGTAGAAAAGCTAAATAGCTATTGCAAAACGGCACTTAATGGTGTATAATCACAATTAAGTGAGACTATAAAAGGCGGTACTCTGTTTAAATTATGAAGAAAAATATACTGTTAATGTTTGTTCAATACATTTTAGCCGTGCTTATGGTAGCCGCATCGGTGCTATATGTATTTGCTTTTGATGCGGGTGTTCTTCCTTTTATGGATGATGACTATTTGTTGAGCGCGCAAACCCCTGCAGTGAGCGAGCCGACACCGCCTCCCCCGGTGGATGAGGAAGAGGAAATTGTTGTAACCGCAGATGTTTTTGCGGCATCGCTACCGCAAAGAAACGGCGCACTTTATACGGGTATATACAACGGTACGGAGTGTAAGATAGTTAATATCCCCATATCGCCGTTGGGTGTAATAGGTAACGGCTCTTTAAGGCTTCATATGGGCTACATTTTTAAACTTGATGAAAACGTTTCGGTCGTATCCGTGTACAGTAGCGAACCCGGGCTTCCGGATGTATCCGAGATTTTTGAGAGTAATCCGGTACAAAATCTTCGTGACGGAGAGGGTAGGGTCGTTTTTTACAGCGGCGATGTTTACAGCTACTTGGAAAAAGGTAAGCTTGTTCCTACGGAATATGACAGTTTAAACTACGACAAGGGCGTAAACTATTATCCTTCTTACTTGGCAGGAGGGGACAGCGATTATAAGCTGTTTACGGAAAGCGGTTGCTGGGGCGTTAAATCGGCAAGCGGAAAGGTTATCGTTCCACCGCAGTACAAGGATGTATATGGCGCTTCCGAGGGTAGGATAATTGCCATAGGTTTTTCCGGCGGCGTTTACATCTACAATACAAAGGGACAATTGCTTTCCGATGACACCTCAAAATATGAGATTCCGGAGGATGTAGAGCTGGTTGTTGAGTCCGGGGACGACTTGCCCGTCGTGGGTTGTTATTTTTACCGCAACGGTCTTACCCGTGTGTACAACTCTGAAGGTGAAAGTGTAATGCTTACCGTCGATTGTAAGGAGATTGAGTATCCTACGGGGTTCCAAGTGGTTGCGTATTCAGACGGTGCAGTGCTGTTAAAGCAAAGCCGCGATGGTAAAGAAGATCTGTACGGATATATGTCGGCAGAAGGCGATTGGATATCAAATCCCGATTATATAGCTGCGCGTCCCTTTTATGAAGGCCTTGCCGCTGTTTGCGGTGCTGACGGAAAATGGGGTATGATAGATACCGAAGGCAATGTGGTAATTCCCATGCTGTTTGACAGCGTTTCTGACTGTCAAGACGGTGTTATTCTTGCTTATGAAAAGAAGTTCGGTAACTGTATTTTCGGTAAAACTGTAAAATAAAAAAGGGGGTCCTTGCATAATGGCTGACAACCTTGCGCTGTACCTGT
Source organism: Eubacteriales bacterium (assembly GCA_045605905.1). GTDB lineage: Bacteria > Bacillota > Clostridia > Oscillospirales > CAG-382 > SIG636. The sequence continues at coordinate 559 of JAZUQW010000267.1, read as the reverse complement.
TTAAGCAGGGAACAAATTACCGTGCATACGAATATCTCGGTGCACACAAAAACAAAGACGGTAGCTACACCTTCAGGGTGTGGGCACCTAATGCCAACGCGGTGTGGCTGTGCGGCGATTTTAACAATTGGCAAGCCGATTTGCCTATGACCGATATCGGTGGCGTGTGGGAGATAAATTACAGCGATCCCGGGCTTGAAAACGGCGCACGCTACAAATATATCATTGAGCGTGACGGTGTCAGACGTTATAAGGCGGACCCTTACGGCTATTTTTCAGAAACTCTTGCCAATACTGCCTCAAGGCTTTACGATATTGAGGGCTTTGATTGGCAGGATGATGAGTATCTTAAGTATCGTAAAGAAAAATACGCCTGCCTTGCAAAGAACGAAACCCCCGAGGTTCCCATGAACATATACGAGGTGCATCTCGGTTCTTGGCAAAGAGACGATAACGGTGAATATCTTGACTATAAAGAGTTGGCGGATAGACTTTCCGCTTATGTAAAGCGTATGGGGTATACTCATATTGAGCTTATGCCTGTAATGGAGCATCCCTT
>JAZUQW010000266.1:0-7044 GCA_045605905.1 Eubacteriales bacterium | reverse complement strand
CTAAGCCGTTTTATCATACCTTTAAGTTCTTCAAAGTCTTCCATGCTTTGTCCTTCCTTTCTTCTTTTCCTTCCCATAACTGTGGTAACAACTCTTTCAGCTCATCCCAAGCTACGGGTAAATCGCTGTATGCACCTTTTTGCTTTCCGCAGAGGATAACCGTGCCGAAGAAAACGGCACCGCATATCTCACAGCAGGCTTTAAGGTCATAAAACCAACTGTCACTACGGCTCAGCACCACAAGGTCTTCTGCCGCGGTAGTTTCCTCCACATACCCACCCACAAGCTTCTGTATCTCCTCGGGCGTGTTTAACACCTTTGCTTGCCGCGGAGCTTTGCCCGGTTCAAGTATCGCTATGCTGATTTTCTGTGCGTTCATATTTCGCCCTCCATAAACTTTCTAAGGCGGTTTGGGCAAATCCTGTATGTGTATCTGCCACCGTTAATTTGTATCGCCTCACCTATGGGCAACAGCTTCCTTTGCAGTCCTATGCGGATGTACTGTTGGCTTACACCTAACATTTCCGCCGCCCGTGATACGGGAACATTCCGCTGATGCCTTAGCATCAAGCGTTCTTTTGCGTTCACTCTAATACCTCCTTTAACAACCCATCTGGGCAATAATTCATCCAAAGCTTTTCTTTACGATGCAATCCCATTTGCGCCGTTGTATCAAGTTCATCCGTGTGCCACCCATCAAGCATAGAGTTGTATAATTCGCTGTCGTATCCGCTGATAACGACTTTTGCTTTGCTGTTAAGCAAGGCACCCAAAAGTTCCCTATGCTTTTCTTCAGACATTTCGCAAGCATACATATTTCTTTTCCGCAAACTTGACAGATACGGTGGATCGCAATATATAAGCGTATCCGAGCTGTTGTATCGCCTAATAAGCTCAATGGCATCTATTCTTTCTATTTGGGCATCTTTAAGCCGCATACAGCAACTTTGTATAATCTGCGGCAAATCATTCCACATAGTTGCACATCGAGGACCGCCATAGGTTTGTACATTGCGCCAGCTCCTTTTACTGCTGTTGCTTGTTCCAAAAGATTGGTGATACCGCACCAATGTCCTCCGAGCCTGCTCAACCGGGTCTGCAGAACGGTGGTAGCACTCTTCAAATTCTTGCCGGCTGAACGGAGTAAGTCTTATTGCTCTTGCAAGCGCATCGGGCTGTTGTCTGCACACTTGAAACAAATTCACAATGTCGCCGTCAATATCGTTTATCGTTTCTATATAGGTTGGGGTCTTTTGAAAAAACACGCCGCCCGACCCAAAGAAAGGCTCTAAATAAACCTTGTGTTCGGGGAAATGCGATATTATCCATTGTGCTATGCGCCACTTTGCTCCGGGATACTTAAGAATTGCTTTCATGCCTTTCTGTAAGCACCTCCCTTCGTCTCAATCCTTTGCGGTATATCCGGCAAAGGCGTTTTTCTTTTTGTGACATTGGTAACCTCCATAAATTCGATTTCGTCCCACTTTTGGAACGCTTAAGACAAAAAAATAGAAACCTTTTCATTGTTATCCGTTATCGGCAACACTTCACACAAGCACGCAGCATTTTCTACAGTAATAGGAGATTGACCACGTAGCTTTTTCCCCAAAGATTGTGTCGTTATGCGCATTTTTTGTGCTATATAAGCATTGCGCAAACCGCTATCTTTAACTTTCTCGTTAAGTGCTTTTAAATCCATTTTTCGCCCCCCTTTCCATAAAAATCGGCCGTAGCGGCTTGTTTCATTTTTGGAACGGCTATATATTAACACGCTCTTTCTTCTTTGTCAACCCATTTTTGAAACTTTTTTTGATTTTTTTGAAAAAATATATTGCAAAACTGAAACAAGCTTGTTATAATTAGGGCAAGATAAGTAAACGAGGGACACAAAATGCACAAAGTTAACGAAAGAATAAAAATGGCAAGAGAAGATGCTGGATACAGTTATTCTGATTTATCCAAACTTACGGGTATACCTAAAACTTCATTACAACGATATGAAACCGGAACAACTTTAAAAATTCCATTGTCTGCTATATCAAAACTTGAACAAGCGTTAAGCTTGCCAAGAGGATATTTGCTTGGGTGGAGCGAAAAGATGCCCGAAAATATTTTCCCCATAGAAACTGTCAAAGTCCCTCTCCTTGGTGAGATTTCCTGTGGAGAGCCGGTGTTTGCTTCAGAGGACAGACAATCCTATGTGGCAGCAGGCGTTAATGTAAAAGCAGACTTTTGCCTTAAAGCCAAAGGCGACAGTATGATAAACGCCCGTATTTATGACGGTGATATTGTATTTATAGAAAAATGTGATGTGGTAGAGAACGGTACAGTTGCCGCCGTTATCATCGGCGATGATGCACTGCTTAAGCGTGTTTTCTTCTACCCCGAGCATGGCAAGCTCCTCCTCGTAGCCGAAAACACAAAATACCCGCCCTTGGTATATATGGGCGACGAGCTGAACGAAGTTAAAATATTAGGAAGGGCTATAGCCTTCCAAAGTGATGTTAGATAAGGATGACATTTATGTGGCTTTTCTATTCGATATGCATTTTTATTATCGCCATTTTCATTTATGCTATTGTTTCAGGTATAAAACAAGGCATTAAAAGCAATGAAACAAACGATTCTACAGACCACAACAAAGAAAAGGCACTTGACACAAATATAACCAATGAATCAAGCGCTTCCCCTTTTGAAGTGTCCTCAGACTACGACATTGAAACAGATGTAAAAATAGATAACGAAAGCGAATTTTTACAAAGCACTGATATGACAAAGTTGTTCAATTCGCCTTTCGAGATAAAACCCGGCATTTTACCACCTATACCCGGCTATAATGTGTTAAACAAGTATGAGTATGTTTTTTTCAACAAATTAAAAAGCGAATTACTGTCGGCAAACATAAAAGGTGAATGCATATTAACCCGTCTTTCGTATGGAACTTTTAATGTCAATTCAGACGGTTGCTATGTTGGTAAGGTTCGTTTGCGCCCGGTTTGCATTAACAGAGAATATCCCGTGCTCATAGCCGATAACGACAAAGCTATACGAGTATTTAAGTCAAGAAGAGCAGCCGATAACTACTGCAAACTTTTATCACAAGCAACGGTTGAATGCAGAAAGACCGGCAACAAAAAATTTGCAGTGCTTATTCCGGGAGAAAGTAAAGCTTTGCGCTTGTTTGCAACGAACGATGAGGCTAACGACTATAAAGACAAGTTACAGCAAGCATACATATATGACTCCACCGAAAACGAAGAGTTCTATATTCAATATTTTCTTTCCGAATATAATTGCAAAGATGTTTACATTGAAAATTTTGATACCTTATTAGCATTGTTACCTTTTTGGGTAAAACGCATTAAAAAACATGACAGAAAAAGATTATATTGATTTGTGATATGGGAGGAACGATATGTTTGGAAGTAAAAAAAGAATTGCTTCGTTACAAAATGAACTTGAATCTAAACAAAGAATAATCAATGAATTAAACGCTAAACTATCTCCCGAACTGCAACAAAACTCTCCATTGCAAGAAGCAATAAAAAGCGCCCAAAGCGCCTTAGAGGAACTAAAATCAAAAACCACAGCCGAAACCGCTAAACTGTCCGAACTTCAACAGCAAATACATAATAAAGAAGCAGAAATAATACAGCTTGATGATGAAATTCTTTTGCAATCATACGGAGTTTATACTCCTAAATACAATTTTATCAATGTAGCTGAATATGCCGAAAAGTTAACACAAATCAGAGGACTACAAAAAGATTTGATTCGTGCTGATTCTGCCGTTACAGGTAAAACGAACTGGACCGTAAACAACAGCGCAACTCAGGGGCGAAAGATGGTAAAAGATATGCAGAAGCTTTTACTGAGGGCTTTCAATTCAGAGTGCGATGAAATAATTAACAAAGTAAAACACAGCAACTATGAAGCTTCAGTAAAAAGGATAAACTCTTCAAGTGAAGCTATATCAAAACTCGGTACTATAATGGGCATACACATTTCTAAACAGTACCTTTCCCTAAAGCTTCAGGAATTAACTTTGGCTTTTGAGTATCAACTTGCAAAACAAGAAGAAAAAGAGCGTATCAGAGAGCTGAAAGAACAAGAGCGAGAACAAAGGGCTTTGGAAAAAGAGATAGAAGCTGAGCGTAAGCGCTTGCAAAAAGAGCAAAATCATTACGAGAACGCTTTAGGAAAAGTTTTAAAACAGCTTGAAAACAATCCTCAAGACCCCGACCTGTTGCAAAAGAAGGCAGAGATAGAGAGCCATATAGCTGATGCCGAAAAGGCCATGCAAGAAGTGGATTACAGAGAAGCTAATCATCGCGCCGGATATGTTTATGTTATATCCAATATCGGCGCCTTTGGCGAAGGCGTATACAAAATAGGTATGACACGCAGGTTAGACCCGCAAGAGCGTATTGACGAATTGGGGGATGCTTCGGTTCCTTTTAGGTTCGATGTACACGCTATGATTTTTTCGGACGACGCACCGGCGCTGGAAAACGCTTTGCATAAAGCCTTTGAGGACCGAAGGCTTAACAAAGTAAACTTAAGGAGAGAGTTCTTTAAGGTTTCGCTGGACGAAATAAAAGCTGTTGTAAAGGCAAATTATTCTAAGACCGCAGAATTTATAGAAATTCCCGAGGCAGAACAGTACAGAACATCTTTGAAGATGTAATATAAAAAGAAAAGCCCTACGGTGCGGCAACACCGTAGGGCAAGGACCACAAAAGCATCGAGAAACACTTAGGGGGTCGTGTGTCTATTTTACACTACCTCCTTCTAAAAGTCAACAGTTTTAAGGAGGTTATTATGGCAAAAAGAGCAGCGCAGGGCGCAGGCAGCATCCGCCAACGCTCGGACGGGACCTGGGAAGCACGGTACACCGTAGGGCGTGATCCGGGAACAGGCAAGCAAGTACAGCGGTCCATATACGGCAAAACGCAAGCGGAGGTACGCAAGAAGCTTGCCAAGGTAAGCACCGAGTTGGATGAAGGTATATACAAAGACCCTTGTGAGATTACGGTAGGTGAATGGCTTGATGTTTGGCTTGCCGAATACAACAACAGCATTAAGCCTTACACCCGAAGAGCCTACGAAATAAGCATACGCGTACACCTCAAGCCGGGGCTTGGCAAAGTAAAACTAACGGCTTTAACGGTACCGATGGTGCAGAGGTTTTATAATCAAAAATTAGATGCCCTCTCCCCTAAGTCCATAAAAAATCTAAATGGCATACTGCATAGCGCGCTAAAGCAGGCGGTCGCCATTGGGTATATACGCACCAACCCTGCAGACAATGTTAGCTTGCCTAAATCACCTAAGGCGGAGATAAAGCCTTTGGACAGCAAGCAAATAAAAGAGTTCTTGCATGCAATAAAGGGGCATAAATACGAACGGTTATACATTGTAGCCTTGTTCACCGGCATGAGGGAAGGTGAACTGTTGGGGCTTACCTGGGACTGCGTAGACTTTGAAAAAGGGCAAATCTTAGTTAAGCATCAATTGCAAAAGCGTGGAACCACCCGTTACTTTGCACCGCTTAAGAACAACAAGACCCGAACCATAACACCTGCGGCGTTGGTGATGCAGGCGCTTGCCGAAGAAAAACGCAAGCAAATTATAGAAAAGACCGTTGCCGCCGAGCTATGGGAACCTATAGATGTAGACAACCTTGTTTTTACAAATGAGTTCGGAAAGTATATTCCCCCTAATACGCTTTACCACAACTACAAACGCATCGTTGCCAAGATGGGGCTACCTGAAAAGCGATTGCACGACCTTCGCCACAGTTATGCGGTCGCCTCTTTAGTTGCCGGCGATGATATAAAAACCGTGCAGGAAAATATGGGTCATCATTCCGCAGCCTTTACGCTTGATGTATACGGACACATTACCGAGGAAATGAAACAAGAAAGCGCTAAACGCATGGATTTATATATATCCAATTTGTACGGATAGTGCATCTAAATTTTTTATGACATAAATCTGTGCAATAAATAAATGTAAAACAAAACAAAAATGTTGAACCTTTTATCGATTCAACATTTTTGTTTTAGAAGGCATGAGTTGTTGAATATTGGTGTGGTTAAACAAGTTTAAACATCGGGGTGCACCCTTTTATAAAAGGCTTCTCGTCTGGATTCATAAAAGTTTCAAACGGAACAAAGCCGCATCTTTTATAAAAATTTTCTGCTCTTGGCACAGAATACAAACAGATATGAGTAGCACCTACCGTTTTTTCAGCAATGTTTTTTATGCGATTCAAAACAAAGGAAAATAAAGCATTACTCAAAGTGTCATATCTCCCCGAGTTTTTGTCGAGAGGAATCTTTCGATAATCTTCATCTATAGCAAAGAAATCTATCTCAACAGATGGGAGGCTAGTGTTGTATGGTGTTCCATCTTTGCGCTCTCTTGTTATCGAAATGCCATGACAGCAAAGTGAGCAAAAACCAATTATTCTATTGTTTTCTTCGTCTATAAACAAATATGTAACATCCTTTTTAGTACTAAGGCTCTCTTTTTTTAAAAATGTAGAAATGCTTTGATTCTCACATCGAAATTCGGAAAAAAGCTCTCGGTCGCTTTCTGCAATACGTTTAAATGTTATAGAATACTCCATTCCATATTCATGAGTCATAGCACACCTTTTCAGTCAACAATTTTAATTTTTTGCGTGATTTTCTCGGCAGACTCGATTACCTTCTTTTCGGTATTCATGTTCTTTTTTTGGCTAAGGAAAATTTCGGTCTTTTCTTTTGAAACGCTAAATGTCACATCGCAATCCGCTGTTAAAACTGCCATGTTTTTCCCCTCCTTTTTTTGTTTGTTATTCCTGTTTGTTTTTTTGCTTTTGATGTATCCTCTTTTCATTACATACAACTCCTCGAGTAATATAATACACAAAAACTCTGATTTTAAAGTCGAATTATGAAAAGATTTTACAACAAAACCAGTAGACAATTAAAATCTACAACTGTAATATAACACAAAAAAATGTTTTTTTCAACAAGAATTTTTATTTTTTTAATT
>JAZUQW010000265.1:0-3546 GCA_045605905.1 Eubacteriales bacterium | reverse complement strand
GTATCGGAACGAGAATCCTTATTCCGGTTGACGCATACAAGGAGTGGCTCAACAAAAATGCGTCGAAAAAGTAATCCCCATAAAAATCTCATGGAAAGGAGGTGAAAAAGAAAAATGAACGAACCCATGCAAGATTTTATGGCGGAGCTGAAATCAATGCCTATATGGTTTCATTGGCATTGGGAGCAAGACAAGGACGGAAGAATGACGAAAGTCCCCCACGCTGCCAAAGGCGGAGCAACCGGAACCTCGGATGACTGGTCTCACACGTGGGTTGCATATGAGGAGGCACTCTCCTTAAAGGAAGAACAACACGCCTCGGGGCTCGGTTTCAAGGTGCCTGACGGGTACTTCTTTCTCGACGCCGACCATTATGAGCTTGAAGATCCGTTTATGAAATTGCTGCTTAAACGCTTCGACTCTTACACCGAGCGGTCGGTCAGCGGTGGCGGTATTCATATCTACGGAAAGTGCGACAGAGCGAAACTCCCCTTTGTCACCGATAAGAAAGGTAAGGAAAAGCTCGACGGCGCATTTTACGTAAAGAACCCTAACAATCGTCTTGAGCTTTACATCGGTGGTCTTACAAATCGTTTTGCCGTATTTACCGGGGTTGTGGTATGGGAGCAACCTCTCAAGGAATGCACCAACGCCATCCTTACGACGCTTGACAAAAATATGCGCCGATCCGAAAAGAAGAAATACAGCGAAAGCCGTGATGGAGACAAGGTTACCTTTGACCTCATATGCAATCTGCGCAAACAGAAAAACGGTGATAAATTCCGTATGCTCTTTGATGAGGGAGATATCAGTGACTATGGTTCTCATTCCGAAGCCGATGCCGCCCTCTGTGCCTTGATAGCATTTCGCACCGGGGATGACCCTGAAATGATCGATGCGGTCTTCAGGCAATCCGCTCTTTATCGCGAGAAGTGGGAGCGTGATGATTACCGCGAGGCAACGATAGCCCTCGGCATCAGCGTTTGCAACGGTGTTTACCACCGCTCCAAAATGCCTCATCCGTATTTTGTCAAGTTCAACGAGGATACGGGTGTGCCGTATATCTGTGTACCTTTGCTTGCCAAATATGTCCGAGAGCATCTCTGTTATATGCTCGTCCGCGACAACGGCAAACAGGGTGCTCTGAAATATGTGTATGAGGCAGACGGCGTATACAAGCTCTACTCCACGGAAATGTTCCTCGGCGCAATCAAGGCTTTTATTGCGGAATACGATGAGGAACTTGTGAAAATGAGCAAGGTCAACGAGGCGTACCAAGATATTTGCTCCGACTTATGCTTTGTTTCGCAAGATGAGCTTAACACCAATGAAGGGCTTATTAACTTCAAAAACGGCTTGCTGAACATCACCGCAACCGAAACAACGCTGACACCGCACACTCCCGAGGTTATTTCTACAATACAGATACCTTGCGAGTGGAAGGGTTACGCTTCACCCACTCCCGTATTTGACCGCTATATGCACACCCTTACAAACGGAGATAAAGCCACCGAAGAGCTACTCTTACAATTCATAGGCGCGTGTATTTCCAATATAAAAGGATGGCGAATGAAAAAATCGCTCTTCCTTGTGGGTGACGGCAATACCGGTAAATCGCAGCTCAAAAGCCTTGTGGAGCGGTTGCTCGGTAAGGGCAACTTCATCGGCATCGACCTCAAGGAGATTGAGGCTCGGTTCGGTACGGGTGCTGTATATGGCACTCGCCTGGCAGGCAGCTCGGATATGAGCTTTGTATCGGTGGACGAGCTGAAGACCTTTAAGAAGATGACGGGCGGAGATAGCTTATATGCAGAGTTCAAGGGTCAACAAGCCTTTGAGTTTACCTACAACGGACTCTTGTGGTTCTGTATGAACCGCTTACCGAAGTTCGGCGGTGACGATGGGCAATGGGTGTATGACCGCATTATGGTTGTCAACTGTCCCAACGTGATTCCGAAGGACAAGCAAGACAAAAAGCTCCTCGATAAGATGTATGCCGAGCGTGAAGGTATCGTATATAAGGCAATTAAAGCTCTCCAAAGGGTTATCGCAAACGGCTATCGTTTTACCGAACCGCATTCCGTAGACCTTGCACGGGAGCGTTATATGACCGAAAACAATACCGTCATCTCCTTCTTTGAGGAATGTATGTGCGAACGCCCCGGTAACAAAATCGCCGACTCTGCCACCACAGGTCGCATCTACAATGTTTACCGCGCCTGGTGTATCGATAACAACAACGGCTATGCCAAAACGGCAAAAGAGTTCAGAGAGGCGTTATCGGCACACCTCGGTAAGTCCTTTAAGGATATCAGCATTCACACTAATCGCGGCACCTATTACCGCAACCACACGCTGACCCTTGAAGCCAAGGAGCAGTACAGCAGGGTTTACGGCTACGACAGCACGGAATTTTTATCATAATCCGTGACAGTAGTGACAGTACGGTGATAGTTCAAAACCACAACTGTCACCGCCGTAAACCCTTATACCATAAGGCTTTTTAAGGGGTGAGTGACAGTAGTGACAGTTCTTATAACTTCTATGGCAATTTCGGAAAACTTTATATGCAAGTAGAAAGTAGATATAAAGATTAAAGAAAAATCCAAAAAGGAAATGAAAAAACTGTCACAACTGTCACTAAAACACCGAAACCCCTTGATATATATAGCTTTTTCGTAGTGACAGTTGCCCGTGGTTACTGTCACCGAACTGTCACTACTGTCACCAACAATCACAGAAAGGAGGAAAACCCATGAGCAAAAGCGATACCAAGCAAAACGCACTTTGCAAGAAGCTCGGTCCCGAGTACCGTATCCGCACTATTGACCTTGAGCGTTGCATTTACCGTGACTTCGGCAACGGTTTCGATGTTGAGATCAGCGGAACACACACAGCAAGTGAGCGCAAGACCGCCACGATTTATCTGTGGTACAAAGAGCGAACCATCGCCAAAATCGTTTCCGATATCAAGCGTGATGATATCGGCGATGTTGTTGATGAGCTTTACAAGCTCTCCTGCGAACTTTCACAGGACGACGAGCTGTGCGAAGAAAAAATCAGGGAGCTTCGCCGTACTCGGTCGCTGTAAAAACTTTTAGGGGGTAGGGGGGTCAAAATCTCTACGACTAATTTTTTGTACAGCGGGCTGGGGCTCTCACGCAAAAAAAGCCGAATTCAAACGGGGTATTGCCCCAAAAACAAGCAACATCAAAATTTATTAAAGAAAAAGGAGTAATTTTACCATGAACAACACCAAAACCTACAGCGAACATCTCGCAAAACTCAACGCTTTAAGAGAAGAATTCTCGGTATTAAGCGTGATCCTACCGCAGAAGAGCGCAAAATTGAAGCGGAATATGCGGTAGCTTTCAAGGATATGCTGCACACCGGTATGCCTCAGAACGCCCTTAAGATGGGTAGTGACGGCTCGGGCGGCTTCCTTGTTCCCGATACCTTTGAAAAGAAGCTCGTCGAGGGCTTGACAAAGGATAACCTTCTCCGCAGACTCGGCACGGTGCTGAAGACCACCAAAACAATGAAGAT
>JAZUQW010000264.1:0-12309 GCA_045605905.1 Eubacteriales bacterium | reverse complement strand
ATCAAAAAGGGCGTTAACTACCAAAGCGCCTTTAAAATAATGGAGGACGTGCGAAAGGGCAAGGGTGTTAAGCCCGAGTACGAGGAAGAGATGCTTGCCGCATCTGTTCCCGAATGGTACATAGAATCCTGCAAAAAAATAAAGTATATGTTTCCCAAGGCACACGCCGCTGCGTATATGATTGCCGCTTTGCGTCTTGGATGGTTCAAGGTGCACCGCCCTATGGAGTTTTACGCCGCTTACTTTACCGTAAAACAAACGGGCTTCGACGCCGAGCTTATGCTTAACAAAGAAAGCTCGGAAAAAGCAAGGGCAGAGCTGGAAGGGCTAATGGCGCCCACCGCAAAGGAGGAGGAAACTCTTTCAATACTCTACTTGGTTATAGAGATGCAAGCCCGCGGCATAGAGTTTTTGCCCGTGGATGTGTTTAAAAGCAAAGCCTTTGCCTTTGTGCCCGAAAACGGCAAGATAAGGTTGCCTCTGTCCTCCCTTAACGGCTTGGGCGAGACTGCGGCAGAAAACATCTACAAGGCTATCCACGAGGAGGGCGCCTCCACATTAGAGGAGCTTAAGCGGAAGGCAAGTCTTACCAAAACTGTGGTAGAGGTGCTTAAAAAGAACGGCGCGGTGGATAACCTGCCCGAATCCGACCAAATAACCCTGTTTTAATTATGGAGAAAGTATATTTATATAAAGCCGCCGATTATGGCGAAAACACTATGCAAGGCCTGGTAAAAGCTATTTTTGCTCCCTACGGTGGCGCAGAAGGTCTTCTAAACGGCAGGCACAGTGTGCTTATAAAGCCCAATCTGGTTACAAAAAAGGGCATAAACACAGGGGCGACTACCCACCCCGCAATGCTGCGCGCACTGTGTGCCGAGCTTTTAGAGGCGGGTGCAGAGCTGTGTGTTGCCGAAAGTCACGGCGGAACCTATACCGACAGCTCGGTAAAAGGGCAGTTTGCCGCCTGCGGTGTTACCGAGGCCTTAAAGGACCTGCCCGTAAAGCTTTGCACCACGGCAGAGAGCCTTTCTGTGGACAACCCGTCGGGCACCGTGGCAAAAAGCTTTGAGATAATAAAGCCTGTGGCAGAAGCACAGCTTATTATAAACCTGTGCAAGATAAAGACCCACGCCCTTACGATGTATTCCGGCGCGGCAAAAAACACCTTTGGTGTGGTGCCGGGTCTGCGTAAGTTCGAGTTGCACGCCAGGTTTCCAAATATAAACGACTTTGTGCGTATGCTTAACGACCTACACCTGTCCCTGCCTGTGGAGCTGAATATTGCCGACGGCATTTTGGGCATGGAGGGTAACGGTCCCACCGCAGGCAAGCCCCGCAGCTTTGGCTTTGTGGCGGTAAGCAAAAGCGCCTTTATGTGCGACCTTGTCTGCGCTGACCTGCTTGGCTTTGACACCTCCGCAGTGCCACAGCTTGCCGATGCCGCTGATCGCGGGCTTTGTCCTGTCAAGGCGGATGCGGGCATGACCAACCTTGCGGCAGAAGAATACGCCGCTCTTAAGGTAAAGGACCTGCTTATACCCGATAGCAGTCCTGCGGGGAAGGTATCGCTTATATCAAGGTTGCAAAGGCTTGGCGGCGGCAGGTTTATAAAGTTTATCCGCCCTCGCCCCAAAATCGATCGCAAGAAGTGCGCGGGCTGTGGCAAATGCGCCGAGTATTGCCCCGTTAAAACCATAGAGATGAAAAAAGGCAGACCTCGCATACATAACTCTAAATGCATAGTCTGCTTTTGCTGTCAAGAGCTTTGTCCTTTCAAAGCAGTATATATTAAAACCAACAGGATACTTAAGTTATGATTACACAAAAAGCCTACGCCAAGCTTAACCTGTGCCTTCAGGTGGGCGATGTTTTGCCAAATGGCTATCACAGCGTTATAAGCCTTATGGATACCGTAAGCCTTTTTGACCTTGTTACCGTGGAAAAAGCGGAGCGTATCCAACTTGAGTGCGTGGGTCAAAACCTTTCTGCGGGAGAGGATAACCTGGCACACAAAGCCGCCGTTGCCTTCTTTAAGCAAAGCGGTATACAGGGTGGCGCAAGCATCCGCTTGGAAAAGCATATCCCCCAAGCCGCAGGGCTGGGTGGCGGCAGTGCCGATGCCGCCGCAGTTTTGCGGGCGCTTAATGTGCTGTACGGCACGGGCTACGATACAAAGCGTCTTTGCGCCATCGCCGCGCCCTTGGGTGCTGATGTTCCTTTCTGTGTGGTGGGCGGCAGTCAAATAGCCACCGGCATGGGGGAGCAATTGTCTCCGGCAAGGCAAAACAAGCTTAATATGGTGCTTCTTTTCGGCAACGAAAGTTTATCCACCCCGTTTATGTATAAAAGTTTGGATGCGGTGGGCAACAGCTACAGCCAAGCCAATGAGTTTATAAAGCTTTGGCAGTCGGGCGATGTGGCGGGCGCGTTTAAGTACGGTGGCAACAGCTTTTATCCTATTGCCGCAAAGCTTGACAGCACTGTAACCCAAAACGTGGCAAAGCTTAAAAGCGAAGGTGCGTTTTTTGCCTGTATAAGCGGAAAAGGTCCTACGGTGTTTGGGGTTTTCCATACAGACCGCGAGGCGAAGCTTGCAGCAAAAAAACTTGGCGGTATTGCCGTAAACAGCGTTTCTTTTGAATAAAAGCCTTGTTTTCCTGTCAAGACTACGGATGTAGGAGGGACGGGGAAAGAAATCTACATAAAACACCCCGTTGTTGTGGGTTATGAAATCAAAAAGAATTACTTTAAAAGCCTTTGTGCTGTGCTTGGCTTTGTGCCTTGTTACGATCTGCCTTTGTGACCTTGTGCTTATCGGTGACGAGGTGCAGGTGTATGACAGCTTGATAAGATTGCATATACTTGCCAACTCCGACAGTGACGCCGATCAAGCCATAAAGCTTAAGGTGCGCGATGCTATTCTGGCGGCAGAGGTTTTCGGCACTGCCGACTCTGTTACCCACGCCGAAGCCCAAAGTCTTGCCGCGGCAAATCGTGCGGTAGAGGTGGCAAATCGGGTGCTGGCAGAAGAGGGGGTTTCTTACCGCGCAAGTCTGCGCTACGGAAAAGAGGCTTACCCCACCCGCAATTACGGTGATATAAGCCTGCCCGCCGGCACATATCGCTCCTTGCGGATAGTGCTTGGCGCGGGTGAAGGTCAAAATTGGTGGTGCGTGCTGTTTCCGCCGCTGTGTCAGGGTGGCGCCGCAAAGGATGGGCTTACCGCTACAGGACTTGATAACGGCGCAGTGCGCGTGTTTGATAACGATAAACCCAGGTATAAGTTTAAATTTAGGCTTTTAGAGCTGTTGTTTGGAGGTTAATATGCTCCATAGAATTTTCGGCCGCGCAGGTAGCGGCAAAACCGAATATCTTATAAACTGTCTTAAAGAAAAGCAGTCTGCGGGGTCAGACTGCCTTTTTTTAGTGCCGGAGCAACAAAGCGTTGATACCGAGCTTCTTTTGGAAAACTGCGGCGCCACCGCCTTTGGTACCGAGGTTTTAAACTTCGAAAGGTTGCCAAACCATATATTCCGTCAAATAGGCGGTATTGCAACCGAAACCGTAGACACCCTCGGTAAGACTGTGCTGGTACGTCGCGCCGCCGTCGAGATTGGGGAAAGCCTTAAGCTTTACAAAGAGCCTAAAGGTGCAATCCTTGGCGAGCTGGTGGCAACAATAAGCGCCCTAAAACGGCTTGGCGTAAGTCCCGCCGCTCTTTCCTCTGTGGAGAAGAACATAGGCGGCGGTAGTGATAACAGTCTTAAGCTTAAGCTAAAAGAGGCGGCACTTATATACCAAAAATATCAACAACTTTTGGGCAACACAAAGACCGATGACAGCGACGGGCTGACCCGTCTTGTCTCCGCCCTAAAAAACAGGGACTTTTTTAAGGGCGTTAGCGTGTTTATTGACGGCATATACACCTTTACCCCTAACCAATACGATATTATTTCTCTTATGGCACAAAGTGCCGACGATATATACATAAGCTTTTTGGCAGACGACGATGGTAGCGGCATATTCAGCGATACCTGCGCCTGCGCCGAAAAGACAAAAAAACTGTGCCGCGGCAAAGTGCGGGATGTGTTCTTGACCGAAAACTACCGAAGCGCAGACCCTGCCCTGCGTTATGCCGAGGCGGGGCTTTGGCAATCCGTACCGCCCTATGACAGCGTAGCGCAAAGCGTATCCTTTGCCGCTTGCAAGGACCGCTATGACGAGGCTTTGAGGGCGGCGGCAGAGGTGTATGCACTCCGCAGGCAGGGCTACGACTTTAACAGTATTGCCATAGCTTGCCGTCACCCCGAAAACTACGGCGGCATACTTGACGCGGTATTTGAAAAATACGGCATACCTTTTTATTTTGCTCAAAAGGATTCCGCCGCAACCAAGCCTTTGGGTGCTTTTATAATGGGGCTTTTGGATATGGCGGCAGAAAAAACACCCCTTTGGGCGGTTAAAAAATACCTAAAAAGCAGCTTTTCTGTCTTGGGGGAGCGCGCCGCAGACGAGCTGTTGCACTACGGGGAAAGCTGGAAACTTAACGGCAAAACCTGGCTTAACGAAAAACCTTGGCTTATGAACCCCTCCGGTTATCGGGAAAGCTTCAGCCCCAAGGACGAGGCCTTGCTTAAGCGAATAAACAGCGCAAAGGCGGCGTTTGCCGCTTCTGTTGCCCCCGTTATAGAGGAATTAAGAGCGCCTGATTTAACCGTTGGTAAGGGCGCCCGTATACTCTACCAACATTTGGTGGATTGCGATGCGGCAAAAAAGCTTGCCGCCACCGCAGATAAGCTTTGCGCCCTGGGCGATGCCGACGGCGGAGCAAAAACCACAGCCATGTGGGGTCTTACCCTTGATATACTTGAGAAGCTATACGACCTTGCAGGCGACCTGCCCGTTACCGCCGCAGGGCTTGGCGCCATCGTTTCCGCCATGTTGGAGGAAAGCAGTATCGGCGCAATACCCTCCTATACCGATGCGGTCAGCATAGGTGATGCTCGTCTTATGCGCAGCGACGGCACAAGGGCCATGCTGGTTTTGGGGGTTAACGAGGGCGAGTTTCCTTCTCTGCCTAAAAAAAGCGGGGTGTTTAACAGCAAAGAAAGCGCGGTTTTAGAACAGCAGGGGATAGAGCTGTTGCCTTCCTTGGATAAGGCTATAGACCAAGAGCGATTCTTCTTTTATGTTTGCGTTGCCGCCCCGTCAGAGTATCTTTCCGTAAGCTATGTTACCCAAAACGGTGGCAGACCATCCCCCGCATTTAATGTGCTGAAGGCGATGTTCCCCCATAACGCGGTAATAGAGTTTGGCGCAGATGAGCGCGACTATCTCTTTTGTACCAAGGCGGCAGAGGAGGCTTTGCCCTATATAAAAAACAGCGCCCTTGCAGAAAGCTTAAAGTCGCATCTTGCGGCGCGCGGCTTTGTGGACCCTGCCGAGTCCGCACCGCCTCTGCAGGATGAGTCTGCATACATAAAGGAAAAGGGCTTGCAACGGATAAAGCTTTCCTACTCTCGCATAGATTGTTATAACAACTGCGGCTTTAACTACCTGCTTAAATATGAGCTAAAGCTTCGCGATGACCGCCAAATTCGGTTTTCGGCGGTGGATACGGGCACTTATATGCACCGTATTATGGAAGAGTATATGAAAAAGCGTATGGAGACCGGTGCCTTTGTTCCCGCGGATAGGGGCGAGACTTTGGCGGAGATAGATGCAGTAACGGAGCAGTACATTAAAACGGTCATCCCCGCAAAGCCAAGCAAGCGACTGCTTAAGCACATAGACCGACTTAAAAACGTTGCCACCTACGTGTGCGAAAGCCTGTGTGATGAGTTTAGTCACAGCCAATTTACCCCCGCGGGCTTTGAGGTGGAAATCGGCGGTGGCGGGATTGCGCCTACTGTGCTTATCAGCCCAAAGGGCAGACAGGTAGAGACCCGCGGCTTTATCGACCGTGTGGACAGCGCGGTGGTGGACGGTCAAAAATACGTGCGCGTGGTGGATTACAAAAGCAGTAAAAAAACTATTACCCCCGCTATGATAGAGCGGGGCGAGGGCATACAAATGCTTTCGTATCTGTTTACCTACTGCGGTGCCGATGCCGAAGGGGCACTGCCCGCAGGGGTTTTGTACCGCATCTTCCAACTGCCCGAGGACGGAAAGATTCCTTCTCAAAAAGGGATGATAACCGATAACGAGGCGGTATTGTTTGCCATGGACGACCGAGGCAAAAAGGGCGCGGTGGGGGCGAGGTTTGCCTCCACGGAAGAGCTTGACCGCTACAAGGAGCTGGTCTATTGTCACATAAAAGAGACCGCCGACCGGATAACAGATGGCGATATGGGTGTGCGCCCTTTTAAAATAGAAAAAACAGACTGTGTTTACTGCCCCTATGGCGAGGTGTGCAGACAGCAAAAAGAAACAAAGCGGTTTGGTCGAAAATAAGAAAGCAGGCGATACATAAATGAACTTTACAAAGGCTCAAGAAAAAGCCATACACGAAAGCGGAAGTGATATGCTTGTTTCCGCCGGCGCGGGCAGCGGCAAAACCACAGTGCTTACAAGCAGGCTTACAGACAGAATAGAAAAGGGTGCCGAGCTTAAAGATTTTCTTGTGGCAACCTTTACAAATTCCGCCGCGGCGGACCTTAAGGCAAAGCTTGCCAAGCGTTTGGATGCCCTTTGTGCAGAGCAACCTCAAAACAAGCGGTATCAACGCCAGCTTTACGCCTTGCCAAGTGCAGACATAGGTACAATAGACAGCTTTTGCCTGCAATACGTAAAGCAATATGCGTCGGTGCTGGGGCTTGGTGGCACCTCTGTGGGTGACGAGGCGTTGTGCTCCGCTTTGCTTTGGGAAAGCGCCGAGTCGGTGCTTGACTCTATGTGCGAGGAGGATGACCCCGCCATTGACCTGTTGCTTGACAATTTTGCAAGCCATAAAAGCGATGACGGGCTTATCTCGTCGGCAGTGTATCTGTACGGTAAAATGCGCGCTTACCCCTTTTACACCCATTGGCTTGAAGAGACCGTAAGTACCTACGGCAAGGAGATGGCAGACTTTAGCTATGCCCATTTTTTTGGCTTGCCCCACGGTGCGGCGGTTAAGGAATGTATAGAAGAAGAGCTTGCCCCTATGTTGGCGGGCTGTGATAAACTTTTTGGTTTGGCAGAGGACGATGGGCAATACGCATTTGCAGAAAAGGTCTTGGCGGCAGTACAGCCCATAGCGGAAGGACTAAACAAAGGCTATGGCGAGTTTTGCGCCGCTGTAATACAAAGTCCTGCCTTGCGCCGTCCGAAGGGCTGTGGCGAGGCATATGTTAAGGTGTACACCGATGTTAACGACCGCCGAAAGGCACTTAAGGAATACCTGCGCACCGAGGAGGAGCTTAAAGCGGAATATGCTATGACTCACGAGGTGTTATGCGCCCTGTGCCGTTTTATGCTTAAGCTTGACTCTGCCTATGCCGCGGAGAAAGCCCGCAGGGGGATAATAGATTTTGCCGACGGTGAACAATGCTTTTTAAGGTTGTTGGTAACAAAAACAAAGGATGGGTTTATTAAAACCTCTCTGTGCAAAGAGCTGTCTGCCAACTATAAGGAAGTTTTTGTTGACGAGTATCAGGATATAAGTCCTTTGCAGGATGCTATCTTTGGGCTCATCGGCGGCGGCAAGCGGTTTATGGTGGGTGACGTTAAGCAAAGCATATACGGCTTCCGCAACGCGTATCCCGAGCTGTTTGTTTCTTACCGTGACAGCTATTCAGAGCAGGCAGGCGGCAAAGGGCTTAAGGTGCTGTTAAAGGAGAATTTCCGTTGTAACGGCTGCATTATCGATTTTTGCAACTATTTGTTTGGCAAGATATACACAAAAAAGACCGCGGGTACCGATTATAATACCGAAGCTCTTATTCACGGAAAAGACGACGAGGGCGGCGATGAAGTAAGAATTGAACTGTTTGAAAACGCCGCTGACACAAGTGCCGAGGTTGACTTTACGGTAAAAGAGATAATAAAGCTTATTACAGAGGGCACAGACCCTTCCGATATTGCGGTTATTTGCCGCAAAAAACAAGCTGTTCGCCGTTTTGCCGAGTCACTTGCTCTTTACGGCGTACCCACAAACCTGACCGTGGGCAAAGAGGAGCTGTTAAAACAGCCGGAAGTGCTTTTGGCAGGCTCTGTTTTAAGAATCATAGATAACCCAACAGATGATATATCCCTGGCGGCTACCCTACGTAGTCCTATTTTCGGGTTTTCTGCGGCAGAGCTGGCAGAAATACGCCGTGGCGGTGTATCTTTGTTTGATGATTTGCGTCATGCCGCCATGGGCGTGCGACAAAAGAACAAGGTATACAGGTTTAAGCTACACCCTATGGCTTATGAAAAGCCAAAGGTAAAACCTTTACTTAACAAGGGCAGCAGTAATGCCTTATCGGAAAAGTGTGGGGCGTTTTTGCAAAAGCTTGCTATATACCGCACCAAGGCACTGTTTTTGCCCGCCCATAAGCTGTTGTGGTTTATCTACGGCGATTGCCGCATTATGGCATACGCTCCCAAGGGCAAGGAAGAACGCTACAAGGCAAATCTGCTTGCCTTATACCGCTTGGCGGCGGAGATGGAAAATACAGGCTACAAGGGAGTAAGTGTGTTTACCGATTATCTGCAACGCCTAAACGAAAACGGAAGCAGTCCCGATGCAGAAAAGGACAGCGCGGCTCGGGGTGTACAGCTTATGACCGTTCACGGCTCTAAAGGCTTGGAGTTTCCCGTTGTATTTGTGGCAGACTGCGGCAGCCTTATGAGCGGCGCTGACCGAAAGGTGCCCATAACCGTAGACTTTAATCAGGGCATAAGCCTAAAGCTAAAGCGGCAAAAAACCGCCACAAGCATCAATACTCTGCTTCGTAGGGCAGAGCTTGCGGCAGAGGATAAGCGCTGTATGGCAGAGGAGCTGCGCATACTTTACGTGGCATTTACCCGCGCCCGTGAAAAGCTGTATATTTCCGCATCCTTTTCCGATACAATAGAAGAGCGGCTGTTTAAAGAAAAACAAAGCACTTATGCAGATTTGTTTCTTTCGACTGTTGCATTGGGCAAAGAAATGTTCTATAATATACGGGTAACAGACGTTGCCGACTATGTTGGGCAGACCATAGAGCCTTTAAGTTTAAAGGCGGCGGCACCCTTGCTTTCCTTGCCGACCATTGCAGATATGCCTACCGCTCCACAGCAAACACTTGCAAAGTTTTCTGCCTCTGTATTGGAGAGGGGGGAAGGGGGCAAACTTGTTCCCCGCACTGAAGAGCTTGTTACCGAGCGCATCCCCGCGTTTGGCACATCACTTACCAACATTTCTGCTCTTAAGGGGACGGCAAACCATTTGTTTATGCAGTTTGCAAACTTCGAATTGGCAGAAAAATGCGTTGCCGCCGAGGCGGACAGACTTTTAAGCTTGGGCTTTATAAACCCCGACCAGCGGGCGCTTATGGATGCAGAAGCCATAGAACGCTTTTTTGCATCGCCCCTTTACGGCGAGATGAAGGCGTCTCCGCGGATGTACAGGGAAAAACGCTTTACCACCCGCGTGCCCGCACAGTTGTTTGAAGGTCAGGGTGACGACGCACCGCTGTTGCAGGGGGTTATTGACTGCTTCTATCAAAATGCAGACGGCGGCTTTACCCTGGTGGATTATAAGTCCGACGCGGTGCGTAGCGGGGAAGAGGCTGTGCTTATCCGTCGCCACGGTGTACAGCTTGGGTTGTACCGCTTATACATAGAAAAAATTACCGGCAAAAAGGTTACTAAAGCATATATTTATTCCTTTGCCTTGGGCAAAGCCATCGACTGCGGCGACCCCGCAGAATTATAAGGAGGAACATTTATGAAAACAGTTATCAAGCTTATCGCATTTGGCGCCCTTGCAGGTGTTGTTCTTGCGGGCATAGGCGCATCCGCTACCGAAAGCCTTGAGGCTTCGGCGCCTTCCGCTATCGACTATTCAAGCATCAGCTTTGACCTTCCCGACCGTGTGCTTGAGAAGATGGAGGCTAAAACCTTTGAAAGCTCTGACGGTGTTAATCTGCCTTACCGCGTGTATTACTCCCCCGCATATAACGCCGCAGATAAAGAAAAACCCGCTATGCTTATCGTTTTCCTTCACGGCTCCGGCGGTAGAGGCGACAACAATATAAAGCAGATAAGCGACCAAGTGGCAACCGTTAACTATCTGGTTTCCGACAGCGCAGATGTTGCACTTGCAGATATCCCCTTTGTGGTTATTGCACCTCAATGCGCAAATAATACCCAATGGGTAGAAAGCTCTTGGGCAACAGGCTCTTATAACATCAACGACGTGGCAATTTCTCCCCAGCTTAACGCGGTGTACGAGCTTATACTGCAAACTCTTGATGCCGATAATATAGATAAAGCCAACGTAATGCTGGGCGGTATTTCCATGGGCGGCTACGGCGCTTGGGATCTGGCGCTGCGCCACCCCGAGCTGTTCAACGCCATCTTCCCCATCTGCGGCAGTGGCGATCCTTCCAACGCAGAGCGGATCAAGGATCTTAAGATATGGACCTTCCACAGCGATAACGATGCATCTGTACCCGTACAGGGCACCCGCGATATGGTTGCCGCATTGGAGGCAGTGGGCGCGGATGTAAAGTATACCGAGTTTACGGGCAAGGGGCACAACGCTTGGCGCCCTGCAATGGATGAAGTTAAGGACCCCTATTTGCTTGAGTGGCTTATGGAAGAATGTCGTGCCTATAAGGTTACCGTGCTTACCACCGAGGGGGACGAGCTTACAGAAACCGTAGAAACTGCCCGACTTGGCGATGAGTTTAGCGTAGAATTCAGCCCCGCCGAAGGCTATGTGCCGGAAAGTCTTTTCGTTAACGGCGAGGAGGTAGAGTTTATTACCGATGATACGGGCGCTGTATACTGTCAGTGCGTTGTTGAGGGCAATACAGATATAAACGCAGTGTTTGTAAAGCAAGTCGATGCAGAAGAGAGCGGTGCCGAAGAGAGTAGTACCGAAGAGGATGCCGCTAAAGAAAACGACGAAAAGTCAAAACCCAAAGAGGGTGGGCTTTCAACTACCGCTAAAATAGGCATAGCCGCAGGCGTTGCCGCCATTGTTGCCGCAGGCGTGGGCGCATTGCTGGCAGGCAAAAAGAAGAAAAAATAACAAAAGGTCATCAGTATGGAAAAGGTATATATAATCGTTCCTGTATATAACGCAAAAAAGTATATCAAGCGGGCAGTAAGCTCTATACTTTCTCAAAGCTATGAAAATATTCATGCGGTGCTTGTTGATGACGGCTCTACTGACGGAAGCGGTGAGATATGTGATGCTCTTGCAAAAAAAGATTCTCGCTTGCAGGTGATACACAAAGCGAACGGAGGCGCTTTCGCCGCAAGAAAAGACGGCATTGTTGCCTGTGGTGACGACGGCTATATTACCTTTTGCGACGCGGATGACGTATTGGATAAAAACGCCGTAACAAATATGGTCACAGCTATGGGTGACAGTGATATATGTATAGCAAAATTAGGCAGGGTTTGGCGCCGTTTTACCTTTAAAGCTAAAGCGGCGGCGGGTTCACCCGCGGTGCAGGTGTTCTCCCACAGCGAGTTTATGGAGAAAAAATATTGCAGTTGGTTTGGTATAACCGATGTACCTGTTTCTTTGTGCGCAAAGCTATATAAAACTCCGCTTTTGAAAACCGCTGTGGCAGAAGCTCCCGATAACATCAAAAATATGGGTGAGGATCAAGTTCTTACATTGCACGCAATGCCCTTGGCAAAAAGTATAAGCAGTGTTGCCGATACCGTCTATTACTATCGCCCCTGCGGCGGCACAAGGCGGTACGTTAAAAACCTTTATGAATCTTGGCGTGATTTGTACCTGCATCGCAAGGCTTTGATAAAAGAAAAATCCTTGCCGGAGTGGTATCAAACTATTATGGATATAGAGTTTTGCAATATGGCATTTTCCTGCTTTGCCAATTATCTGCGCAAGTCGGATGCAAGCGACCAAGGGCTGCGGGATGAGATTGCACGAATTTGCGGTTATGACGAGGTCATAAAGGCTATGCAAAATCCGAATATTCAAATAGAAAAGTTCCCGCGGATAAAGCTTTTGCGTGCAAGAGATGAAGAGGGAATCTTCAATTATGTAAAGGAAAACGCAAAGCAACCGTTTATAAAAGGGCTTATTAAAAAATTCGTTGTAAAATTTGCATAGTAAAACACCCCAAAACAAAAACGGAAGGACTTTTATCCTTC
>JAZUQW010000263.1:0-7186 GCA_045605905.1 Eubacteriales bacterium | reverse complement strand
CAAGAAATCGTCAGATTTCTTGGGGTGATTTTACCTGTGAAAAGACTGACCGGAAGGCGACAGTACAAACCCTTTGCCGCAAAGGCTTGCTGGCAACAGAGCCTTGTCGCCATACTTGCGGCAAACTTCATCCACCGCCCTGTTAAGGCGCGATTTTTTCTCTACCCGCCCTATATCACAAAAAAAGTCCGTTTGTAACGGCAATCGCTTGTCCGTAAGAGCTATGGCGGTTACCGTAAGGGAACGCAACGGAACCGGCGCGCCTGCCTTGCCGCAAAACAAAGCAAACGCCGCCGATGCTATATCGCCGCCGTTATCGGTGGGCATAGGTAGTGGCGCTTGATACTGTTTTACCGCCAGGGCAGTGTCACGGAGCGCTATGCTCACGCCTCCGCAACAAAGGCCGTTCTCTCTAATCCGTCTGCCGACCTCTAACGACAACCACAGTATAAAGCTGTGTACCTCTTCTTTAGTTTTTAAGTCTCTGGGAGGTGTCATTCCGTTCCCCACGCTTTTTACAGGCGGGCGTTCTGCCTCGGTAAGCACGGGAGACGCCTCCAATCCGTTGGCGTATACCCAAAGGGTTTCGCCTGTTTTGCCAAGGACTTTTCTTAAAAAGCCGGGGTTGCACTCTGCCAAAGCGCCCACCGTTTTAATACCGTACTTTTGCAACGCCGCGGCAGTGGATCTTCCCACCCCCAACAGAGCGTTTACGGGTAGCGGGTAAACTTTTTCTTTATAGTTATCGGGACTTATAAGGGTTACTGCATCGGGCTTTCTTAAATCCGACCCCAACTTTGCAAAAATTTTATTAAAAGAAACACCAACGCTTACGGTTATGTCAAGCTGGTTTTTAACCTGTTCTTTAAGGGTTTGTGCCACATATACCCCGTCCTTAAAATTTTTTATGCCCGAGCTTATATCCAACCAACATTCATCCATACCGAAAGGCTCTACCTTTGAAGCATAGTCGCTGTAAATGCACCGTAACGCTTTGGAATACTTGGCATACATATCATAATGAGGCTTTACCGTTATCAGGTCGGGAAGCTGTTTTTTAGCCTCTGCCACAGTCATACCCGTTTTTACCCCAGCCCTCTTCGCCTTTACGCTTTGTGCAAGCACTATACCGTGGCGCTCTTCCACGGCACCGCACACAGCTACGGCTTTCCCCTTTAAGGACGAATCAAGGGCCGCCTCTACCGATGCAAAAAAGCTGTTTGCATCGGAATGTAATATTATTCTTTCCACAATCGCACCTACCAAACATTTGTTCTGATGTTGCTAATTATACACCCGCGAACAAATGTTTGTCAACAGTTTTTTGAAAAGTTAATATCGGCTTTAAAACTTGACTTTTATAATTCGAGGTGATATACTGTGTCAGTAAAAGAAGGATGATGTTTTTGGATGGCATAAAAAAGTTTTGCAGTGTAGTATTTAAACAGGTGCCGCGATGCTTAATATGCCGAAACGCCGTTAGCTCTGCGGGGTATCCGTTTTGCGAAAATTGCAGTGAGGAATACAGCAAGCTTATCTGTACGCCTTGCGGAGAATGCGGTAAAACGGTAGCGGAATGTGACTGTGTTGAAGTGCCGCCATGCATAAGGTTTTACAGGCTGTTTGAATACGAAGGAGAAGCCGCAAGAAGTATAATATACTGTCTTAAAAGGCGGGGTGCGCCTGTAGATTACAGATGTATTGCGCAGCGACTTAAGGAACGTGTAACCAACACCTCGGGTGAAAAGATAAGCTTTGACTGTATAAGCTACGTACCGCGCAACAAAAAAGGCGTTGCCTTTTACGGATACGACCACGCAAAAATGCTGGCTAAATGCTTGGCAGAGCTTTTTGGTGTAGAGTGTAAAAAGTTGCTTGTACACACCGGTGCGAAAGGTGAGCAAAAGCGGCTTAACAGATTGTACCGCGGGTTTGCGGCAAAGACAAGGTTTAGTGTTAACGAAAAAGCTTTAAACGTCGGCAAGCTACCCTTTAGACGGGTTTTGCTGGCGGATGACATGGTCACCACGGGTAACACCATGGGTGAATGTGCAAGGATACTTAAATCCTGCGGTGTAAAGCAGGTGTTTGGCGTTGCCGTAGGGCACACGCCCGGCAAAACAAAAAACAGGAGGCGAGACACAGAAAATGGGAGAAGCTTCTGAAATATTGTTTACCGTCTTTGGGCTGGGTGTTACAGCCGAAGTGGTAACAATGTGGGGCATTATTGCCCTTTTGGCTGTAATAAGTCTTATAGCCACCCACAATATGAAAGAAAGACCCAAGGGGTTTCAAAACCTTATAGAGACAGGGGTTGAATACCTGCAAAACTTTTTTGGCGGTATACTTGGCGAAAAAAGAAGCAGACGGTATTTTCCATTCCTTGCCACTATGTTTGTATTTATAATTTTTTCCAACTACTCGGGGCTTATACCCGGCGCGGGGATTTTTCGCTATTTCAAAGCGCCCACATCCTCGTTTTCGGTTACCTTGGGGCTTGGTGTGGTGTCCTTTGCGGCATTGCAATACTACGCATTCAGGATAGGCGCACGCCATTACTTTAAGCGTTTTATAAAGCCCGTTGCCTTTATGCTGCCTCTTTTGATATTGGATGAATTTATCAAGCCCGCATCCCTTGCTATGCGTTTGTTTGGGAATATATTCGGCGAAGAAACCGTTACCGAAGAGCTTTATGGGCTTATACCGATAATTGCGCCAATGCTTATGATGGGCTTGTCGTTACTGTTTTGTGCCATACAGGCGGTGGTGTTTACCATGCTGACCGCCATTTACCTTGACGAAGCAACAGAGATAGAAGAATAGAAAAAGGAGTTTTTTAATTATGGAAAATGCAATTATTGCCATTGCCGCCGCTATTGCTATTGCAATAAGCACTATCTGCCCCGCTATTGCACAGGGCAAGACCGCATCTAAAGCTATGGAAAGCATTGCCAGACAGCCTGACGCTGCCAAAGACATACGCTCTACCCTTATTATAGCTATGGCACTTATCGAAGCGCTTACCATTTACGGCTTGCTTATAGCCCTTATGTTGGTTAGCAAGATATAAAACGCTATGACTATACAGTTTTCTGTTGTTGTTTGGACAATAATAAATTTTGCCCTGCTTTACTTGGTGCTTAATTTTCTGTTGTTTAAGCCTATGCTTAAATTTATGGATGAACGAAATGCCAAAATAGAACAGGGTAGGTCCTTTATTGCCCAAAAGCAGGAGAGGAAAAAAGCTAAAGAAGCAGAAAAGGCCGCCTTTGCAGCGGAAAAAGACCGTTTGCTTAAGGCAAAGATAGAGGAAGGGCTAAACGCCGTTAAAGAGGAATGTCGCCTTGACCTTGTTTCTGCGGAAGCACAGCAAAAAGCCCTGGCAGACCAAAGAAGCGCCGCCCTTGCTGAAGAAGAAGCGGCACTTAAAGAAGCCTTGGCTAAAACCTTGCCCACTTTGTCTGACAAGGTAGTACAAAGTCTTTTGGAAAAGGGGCTTTAATATATGGACCATTTGATTTACGCGCTGATAAATTTTGCACTTCTTGCGGCAATCATCTTTTTTGCCGGAAGAAAGATGATTGCGCGCATTTTTTCTGACAGACGGCAACGTATAGAAGCCGACCTTGACCAAGCGGAAGCCGCTTTAAGCGCTACGGATACAGAGACGGAGGATAACTGTATATCCGAAGCTACCGACGAGCTTAAAGCGCAAGCAGAACGGATTATAGCAAGCCGCGGTGATGAGATAAAGACCGAGCATAGGCAAAGCCTTGAAAGACAAAGGCTGTTTTTAGAATCGGAAGCTGAATCTATGCGCAGAGATATGCTGGATAAAGCCCGCGACCTTTCCCTTGAAGCTTTGCTCTGTCAAGTTATTGCGCTGATGTCGGAAGCTTCTATCGTTGAGGAGTTTAGAAAGCACGAAAAAGCCATACTTGAAAAAATTCTTGACAGAATATGTCTTACCCCCGGCGACCTTTCTTATTTGGTACATCACGATGTACTTTACGTTACCTTAACCTCTGCTTTCCCGTTGGATGAAGCGCTGGTTAAAACCGTAGAAGAAGCGGTTACCAAACTGATGGATACCGTAAACGGCAAGCCCTCGCTCTGGGTGCTTACGGATGAAACCTGCATAGGCGGCTTAAAGCTTAGGATAGGCGATACCGTTTATGACGGCACAGTATCCAACAGCCTTGAGCAGATGATTAAAAAGCTTAAGGATTATCCCTTGGAAAGTGCCGACGGTATTGAATCCATTAAGGAAAAGCTGTTGGAGGGTATAGACCGCTTTGCACCTTCCATTGACAAATATCAACTGGGCAGGGTTATAAGTATATCCGACGGTATCTGTTGGCTGGACGGTCTTGCAGACATTATGTACGGCGAGATAGTAGAGTTTGCAGGCGGCACCGAGGGTATGATACAGGATATCGAGCCCGGCAGGATAGGCTGTGTTATTTTTGACAAATACGAATATATAGAAAGCGGCACCCGAGTGCGCCGCGTGGGTAAAATGGCAAGCGTGCCTGTAGGCGAAAAGATGCTTGGCAGAGTTGTTGACCCCCTTGGCAAGCCTATTGACGGGCTTGGTACTATCTGGACGGAGGAAACACGCCCGATTGAATTTAAAGCACCGGGGATTACCGCCCGTAAATCCGTTTGCGCACCTATGCACACGGGTATTAAAGCCATAGATGCCCTTATTCCCATAGGTAAAGGACAAAGAGAGCTTATTATAGGAGACAGACAAACAGGTAAGACCTCCATTGCTTTGGACGCCATTATCAATCAAAAAGGGAAAAATACGGTTTGTATTTACGTTGCCATAGGTCAAAAAGACACTACTGTGGCGGAAATATACGAAAAGCTTAAGGCAGAGGGCGCAATGAGCTATACCACTATTATTTGCGCCAACGCATCTTGCTCTGCCTCCATTCAATATATAGCGCCCTTCTCGGGCACTGCGATGGGCGAGTATTTTATGTACGGCGGTAAGGATGTGCTTATAGTTTATGACGATCTTTCCAAGCACGCGGTAGCTTACAGAGAGCTGTCTTTGCTGTTACACAGACCATCGGGCAGAGAGGCGTATCCGGGTGATGTGTTCTATCTGCATTCCCGCTTGTTGGAGCGTAGCGCTCGCCTTGCGGATGAGCTTGGCGGCGGGTCTATGACCGCGCTACCCATTATAGAGACTCAATCCGGTGACATTTCGGCGTATATACCCACCAATGCCATATCCATTACAGACGGTCAGATATTCTTGGAGACCGACTTGTTTAACGAAGGTCAAAGACCTGCCATAAACGTAGGACTTTCGGTATCCCGCGTGGGCGGGGCTGCTCAAACCAAGCTGATGAAGCAGGTATCGGGCAATATGAGAATGATTCTTGCCCAATACAGAGAGCTTTCTACATTTGCCCAATTCGGCGCTGATGTAGACGAAAGCACAAAGGCCGCTTTAAGCAGTGGCGAGCGTATGATGGCTGTGCTTAAGCAACAGCGCTATGCACCCCTTACCGACGGCGAAACTGCACTTGTTTTGTTTGCCGTTAGCGAAGGCTTTGCCGCAGAGGTTGCAACCGAAAGAATTGCAGAGTTTGAAAAAGAGCTTATTAAAGAATTTAAAGACCACAGGCAAGATATTATGGCTGTGTTGGGCAAGGGTGAAAAAATGTCTGACAGCTTCAAGGACCGCTTGAAGACAGCGCTTGCAGAGTTTGCAAAGAGGTTTGTATATGGCAGGACAGCGTGAATTAAAAAAGCACCTGATAGGTATACAGACTACAGGCAAGCTTGCCAACGCCATGAAAACTGTTGCCACCGCTAAATTTTCTGCATTATCTGCCATAAACAGCGGTATACAGGAGTATGCCGAGCGTTGTGGGGATATCCTTAAGGATTTTGACAGTAGCGCTTTGTTTGGAGATATCTGCGGCGGAGAGGGTTGTTTGTACATTCTGTTCACGGGGAACAAAGGCCTTTGCGGCGGATATAACAGTGAGCTTGTTTCATATTACGAAGAGCTTGAAAAAGAGCCCTTGCACAAACTTATTGTTTGCGGCAAAAAGGGGGCGGAGCTGTGTCGCGCCAAAGGTATAGAAGCAGAAAGCTTTGAAATACAGGACAAGCCGGAGATTTTCGATGCGGGCAGGCTGTATGAGCTGATAGCGGCAGAGCATCCGAAATACGGTACGGTAAAATTGGTGTACCGCAACTTCAAAAACGTTATGACCCAAATACCCACGGTATCGCAGCTTTTGCCCGCGGGGAAGGAAAGCAAAACAGACGAGGTTTTGTTTTTCCCAAATAAAGAAGAGGTAGAAGCGCATTTAGCAATGCTGTGCCTTAAGGCGCGTATATACGGGGTACTGATAGAGGTAGCCACAGGCGTACAGGCGGCAACCCTTATGACTATGCGCAACGCCGCAGACAATGCCGAAGAAGAAGCCTTAAAAACAGAAACAGAGCTTAACCGCATACGTCAAAACGAGCTTACCACCGACGTAATTGAAAGCGCCGCAGGCGCAGGCGATAACTTTTATTCTTAAGCAAAGGGGGAAAACCGATTATGGAAAGCAAATCAAAGGGCTCGGTTGTTACAATAAGAGGGCCCGTAGTAGACGTACGTTTCCCCAAAGACGAGTCTGTACCGGACATTTTCACCGCGCTTGAGGTGCATATAGGAACCGAAAGAGTGATACTTGAGACCCTACAGCATTTGGGGGACAATGTGGTGCGCTGTATCTCTATGCACCCCACAGACGGATTATCCAGAGGTGTTGAAGCCGTAAACACAGGCAGACCCATATCGGTGCCTGTGGGTGACGGAACTCTTGGCAGAATGCTTAACGTGACAGGCGACCCCATTGACGATATGGGCCCTATAAAAGCAAGCGCCCATCATCCAATACATCACAGCTCGCCTCAGTTTACCGAGATAGTTCCCCACGGTACCACCTTGGAGACAGGTATTAAGGTTATAGACCTTATGACCCCTTATGCACGTGGCGGTAAGATAGGGCTTTTCGGCGGCGCAGGCGTGGGCAAGACCGTGCTTATTATGGAGCTTATACGCAACATCGCCGCAGAGCACAACGGCTACTCGGTTTTTGCAGGGGATGGTGGGCGCTCGAGAGAAGGCAACGACCTTTGGAACGAAATGAAGCAATCGGGCGTG
>JAZUQW010000262.1:0-2511 GCA_045605905.1 Eubacteriales bacterium | reverse complement strand
CCTCTGTCGCCTCTGTCACCTCTGCCGTTATCGTTTGTATCTGCATAAGGGAAAAACTCATCCATAGGGAAGCTCATTCTGCCAAACACATTGCAAGGGTCGGAAGAGCTGATAGCGGGGGTGCTGTCCTTTTCGGGCAGGCAGAAGCGGGATGCAGGTATAATAAGCTGAACGGGGCGTTCCATACGGATAACGGAAAAGATGCCCACGGAAACAAACAGCTCGTTAACACCAACGCCGTCTACCAAACAGCCGTCAAACTTGCCCTTAATGCCGTCGGGCAGACTGTCTATGTTGCAGCAGCAGTTGCCAAAGTTGCGGCAACGCTCCACAAGCTTAACATCAAGGCAAATGGGGGGTGCAACTTCAACGGTAACGGTGGGCAGGTCAGGCTCGTTTTCGCACTTAAGCTTGGGAGGCAGTTTGCAAAAGCCGTTGTTTTCGGGGTCGGAGGTGAAAACGCTTACGTTCTTCTCGCTGCCGAAAAGAATAACCTTTTTGTCATAAACGGCAAGCCCTTTAACGTCATAGGATTTTCCGCAAACACAAACTTCTACTTTAATGCATAAATAGTACCTTATAAGTACCTGATAAAAGCCTTTGTTAAACGGAACGGGGTCGATGGTAATGTCGGTGGTAATTATTTCGGCGCCTTTGCAACGAACAGCGGTGGCGCGGTCAATAACCTCTTGCGCACATTCGCACAGGTATACTCTTATATCCTCCAAGCAATCCTTGTCTTTGGCAGAATCAAAGATTTTATTTGCGGTAATACAGCAAACATTGTCGGAGGCTTTGCCGCAACCAAGCGGCTGGCAATTCATTCTTTCACCCATTGGATATATCCTCCTGAAAATACTGAACAGACGTGGCAAAGCCAACGCCTTTCTGTACCATACTATGCTGTTAACGTGTAATTGTGCGAAAGTGACATAGCACCAATTTACACAAAAAGAGCATGCAATTTTGATAAAAAATACTACTTGACAAAGAAAACCTACTACTATATAATAATTTTAAGCGTGTTAGTGTCGCTCATTATCTTTGTTTGACAAAGAAATAAATAAAAAGGAGATTAACCCATGAAGCAATCCAAAAGATTGTTGGCTGCGATCCTTGTTTTCGCAATGATCGTATCCACAGCATCCGGCATGTTCATGGTTTCCGGTACAGGTGACATCAGTGATGAAAACCTTTTGTCCGGTCTTTCCATGAACTATTACCTCAAGGCTAAGTGGAGCGAAAAAGTTGGCTCTTCTGACCTTGCAACCGATGGCGCTTTCCGCGGCGACGGTACTAACGAATGGAACGGCAATTCTGCTGTTACAGGCGTTACCTTTGATACCGCAAGCATCAACGGCGGCAGCTCTGCCATTAACTTCTTCACCTTCGAGTTGACAGAAGCTTCTGACATCGCTGTTCTCAACATCGACGGTTACCGTGAAAACGGCAACAGAACCTATGGCACTCTCGAAGTGTTCGTGTCCGATTCTGCTATAGCTGTTGACGCAAGCAACTATGCTACTGTAACCGACGGCCTCACCAAGGTTGAATACACCATGGATAAGGTTGTTATTGACGGCGCGCCCAAGGCAAGTGAAGCAGATCAGTACTTCAACCTCACTCTTAACCTTACCGGCGCAACCAACGTAAAAGGTCTTCTCATTAAGACCAACGCTAACCAAGAAGGTAAGTTCACCCAATTTGACGAAATCAGAGCGTATGCTCCCGCTGCAGCAGACGACGATTCTTCCGCTGAATCTTCTGAAGAAGTTCCCGAAGAACCCGTAGTAGAAAACGTAATCGTTACTACCCCTGCAGAGGAAGATTCCAACGTTACTTATACCGTTGAATATCCCGCACAAGTTAACGAAGGCGAAACTTTCACCATCACCTATACTTTTGCAGGTTATGATTTCACCGCTACCGGTGTTAACTCTTGGTGCTTCCAGCACGATATCGACACCTCTATGGTAGTTCTTTCCGGCAAGGAAAAGACTGATGACTATATGTCCGTTACCGAAGCTGACATTTACGCTATCAGAGATATAGAAACCATTTGGACCGACAGCGCTAACATCGGCGGCCCCAGCAAGAAAGCTTGCATTCCCACCGCCGAAAGCCAAATCGTAAACTACCTTATCGGTGCTGCTCAATCCGAAGCAGGTCACGATGCAGGCGTTTACACCTCTCTTGTAGTTGATGTTAACTACCTTGCAGTTTCTGAAGGCACTGCAACCTACACCACTACAAACGTTGAATTTGCAGACAACTCTTTCGAATATTACTTCACCTTCATTCCCGAAGTATTCTCTATCGAAATCGTTGGCGAAGGCTCCGTTGAATCTTCCGAAGAAGAATCCGACGCTGTTGTTGAATCCTCTGAAGAAGTTTCCAACGTTGTTGTTGAATCTTCCGAAGAAGTTTCCGAAGACAGTAGTTCTGAAGATGTAGGCCCCGTAGAAGGTAGTGCTGAATGGCCCTACAGCGTATACGGCGACACTCAACTTA
>JAZUQW010000261.1:0-9902 GCA_045605905.1 Eubacteriales bacterium | reverse complement strand
ACTTACTGTAAAGAGCGGCTATTCCGCTACCGGTAAAGTACGCGTAAGATTGACCTTGACTAAATATAATAACGGTGTTCCTGTTGTAGAAAACTTCAGCCTTGCAACACCGCAAATGGCGCTTCAGCAAACTGTTAATAAGTCTGCATTGCCTACGAGTTATCTCAATAATGTTCCCATGCGTTCTCAGTTGGCATCTGCAAACGGTTCTATAGGCAACATAATCTGCAGTCCTACATCGACTTCGATGGCTCTTGAACACTTGGGCACAAAGGTTACCTCTCTTACCGCAGCATACGCTATGTATGATAACAATTGGGACGCTTACGGCAACTGGTCCTTCGCAACTGCTTATGCAGGTGAAAAAGGCTATTATGCATTCCTTGATTTCTATAACACCGATATGATCAAGTATGCTCTGTCTCAGGGCTGTGTAATCGGATGTACCACTTCTTTAACATCTTCCGGCCACGTGGTTCTCGTTGTTGGTTACACGGTTATTAACGGTGTTGAATACTTTATTGTTAACGACCCCAATGTATCCGAAAGCAATGTCGTTCGTACAAACTACACGGTTTCTTACTTTGAAAGTACGTGGCTAAGAAGCGATCGCGGCGGCTTCGGTGTTGTATATGTATTCCAGGGTGTTTATGATTTGAATAAAAGATAAACAGTTATGGGAGGGTGAAAGCCCCTCCCAATCTGGTCTATTTTACTCAAACAATTTCATAAAGTTAAAGGGCGGTGAATTCACCGCCCTTATTGTTTGCGATATTATTTTAGTTGCTGTATGGCATTAACGCGTTTTCATAACTCGTATAATTGAACGACTCGGGAATGTAAGGATTGCCTTGTAAAGTATAAAACATTTTTCTTCTGACGCCGCCGTTTATGATTAGGTTATTGCAAGGAATACCGGCGTCGCTTATTGCTTTAAAATATTCTTTTGCTTTAATTAAAAAGCTTTTTGCTGTTTCTTCACTGTGTATTGAAACAGTGTATGTTAAATGATTCTGTACGCTGTCTGTTTCCTTAAGTGATAACCTTTTCTTATACAAGCCGGTATAGCTGCATTTAACTTCAAAGCTGTCGTTTGGAAACTCTTTTCTCAAAATTGCTGTAAATTCTACTGTAGAGTCTGATGTTAAAACTTCTGTAAATAGTTCGGTAACGGTCTCATACATTTTTCCGTTATCACTTTTCACAAACGCAACTTTATTGCTGATAGGAGTCGAAACATCACAAGCGTATGTTTTTGTGCCGGGAACTGCGTATACTTTGGAAATTTTAACGCCTTCAGTGTCAAAACGTTGTTCAAGTATATCTGTTATATCATTTTTGGCAGATATGTATGACCAAGGAGTGCCGCTTTCAAAACAGTTTAATAATATTGCTACAGTAATTATAACCACCGACAAACTAACTGTTAGCCAACTCTTTTTAATTATCATGTCTTTGTTTTTTATTAATACTACAAAAAAACAACCAAACAATGAGATAACAGCCACTTTTAAAGAAACCCTTAAAGCGTAACCACCAAATAGGTCTTCACAAACGCGCGGTGTATTAAAAAACATTGCAAATAAGTAGGTTACAACAAAAGTAACTGTAGGTAATAGGTAAAACTTTTTCACAACATAGGTCATACCTGCAGAAATCAGAAATGCTAAAGGGAAGGTGCTTATTATCCCCGATGTGGGTAAAGAAACGTAAGCGTTGGTGCAGGCGGCAATCACCGCCGCTATGATCATAAAATTTGTGTTGTCAAGCAAGCGTTTATCAATTTTAATCTTCATTTACTTCTCTCCTGCTTAAAGCTTGGAATATTATATGGGTTTGTATATTTAATTAAAAGAGCTTTGCTGTCGTCATCAGCGGATTTGTTTCTACCAACTTTGCCACATTTTGAGCATTTGTGCGTAATTATATATCCTTGTTTTGCGTTGGGTTCAACACCTACGGGATACATTATACCGGCACACTCACAGGCCCTATCCCCGGGGTTGATATCAACATGTAATGACGATAAACAAAAAGGACAATGATTACGAGATGTATAACCTAAAGGCGGAACTTCTTTTCCGCAGGCTTTGCAGATAAAACCGTTATCGTTTTTTATAAACAATTTTGACATTTCTTCACCTTGTTAAAAAATGGTTGATTTTTGTTTAGATAGAGTTTATAATAATGTACGAATATATTATATATTACTGCAAACAAATTTGCAAGTGTTTGTTGATGGGAGGTTTTTCTTTGGCACAAAAATGTAAAAAGGCTGCTGCTAACCCTCGTTTGGGCACAGTGGGTGGGCAAGCGGTTTTAGAAGGTGTAATGATGAAATCTAAAACCCGTGTTGCCTTGGCGGTACGCAGATATGATAATAAACAAATCAATGTACACGCAAAAGATTATACAAGCGTTAGGCAAAAACATAAATGGCTTAACATACCTATTTTAAGAGGCGCGGTTAATTTTGTTGAGATGATGGCACTATCTTTTTCAACTTTGACTGAATCAACAGAAATGTTAGGTTTAGAGGAGGAAAACGCTACAGAAAAGCAGAAGAAATCCACAAAGACCCTAATGTCAGTTCTTTCATTCTTTGCCGTTATTATAGGCGTTGTTTTAGCTATGGGCTTGTTTGTTTATTTACCCATATTTATTACCGATTATTTGCAGAAGTGGCTTGGTTTTAATGAAAGTGTTCGCAGTATTCCCCAAGGTGTTTTAAGAATTGTTATCTTCATTTCTTATATTTTGCTTACCTCTTTGATGAAAGATATAAGACGCACCTATATGTATCACGGCGCAGAGCATAAAAGCATTTTTTGTTATGAAAGCGGTGCAGATCTCACGGTTGAGAACGTTAAAATGCAAAAGCGTTTTCACCCTCGTTGCGGCACATCGTTTATATTTATTGTATTGATTATTTCCATTGTGTTTACAGGTATCTTGTATTCGTTTGTAGAGTTTGATGAAAGATGGCATCGTATGCTTTGCAGTATTGTGCTTACACCGTTACTGGTTGGCATTAGTTTTGAGTTTATAATGTTTGCAGGAAAGCATGACAATGCGTTTACGCGTATACTGTCCGCCCCCGGTTTGTGGATGCAGAGAATTACGACCAGAGAACCTGACGATGATATGATCGAGGTGGCTATCGCTGCATTGAAAACTGCTCTAATAGAAGAATTTCCCGACTTTGTGCCGCCTTTTGAAGAGGGGTACGACATACACGGTAAGATTAAAGTCTTTGATGGTGAAAAGAGCAGCACAGATAACATAAACGAGGTAGAACAGTGATGACGATACGTGACTACCGAGATGAAACGCGTGACTTGTTGAGAAGTGTTTGCAACGATGAAGCAGATACAGTTACTGATATACTCATTTCGCACTATGTGGGTATAGACAGAGCGGCCTTACTCGCGAAGCTTGATGATCAAGCTCCTGAAAACTTGCCGTATTTGTTGACGGATGCCATAAATATGCTTAATATAGGCATGCCGGTACAATATATACTTGGCAGTTGTTGGTTTTATGGACTTGAAGTTAAGGTAGGACCGGGGTGCTTTATACCTCGCGCAGATACAGAGATTCTCGCAAAAGCTGCAATTGGCTTGATGAAAAATGGTGGTAGCTTTGTAGAGCTTTGCGCCGGTAGTGGTTGCGTGTCCATGGCCATAGCAGAGAATGTACCCGGCGTAAGAGGAACGGCGGCTGAACTTTCTTTAAAAGCGTTGCCTTTTACAGAAGCTAATTTGGAAGCTTATCCCAATATAAAAGTTAAGCGCGCAGATGTTCTTGACCCCGAAGACCTTAATATGCTGTTTGAAGAATGGGGCGAAGGCTTCGATCTTTTGGTTTGTAATCCACCTTACATTCCCACGGCCGAAATTGCAGGGCTTGATGTGCAGGTGCAGTATGAGCCCGAAACTGCGTTGGACGGTGGCGAAAATGGATTGAAATACTATAGGTATATTATCGCCAACGCGGATCTCATAATGAAGCCATCTCACAGGATTTTGTTCGAGGTTGGAATAGGTCAAGCAAACGCGGTTGCTGATATGCTTTCGGTTATGGGGTATTCAGTTGCCGTTTTTAAAGACTTTGGTGGGATAGATCGAGTTGTGTTAGGCGAAAAAATATAATATTGACAACAGCGCAAAAAAGTACTATTATACTATAATAGGTATAATGGTGCTTTTTTTGTTATATTTGTACCTTCTGGACGGGAGCTGTAATGAGAGAATATATAAGTTCAAAAAACAACGAAAAAATAAAAACCGTTCGCAAGCTTGCGGACAAAAAATACAGAGGAGAATATGGCTTGTATATAATTGAAGGTCATAAGCTCCTTGGAGAGTATTTAGACACAGGGCTTATGCCCGTTCGTGTTTTTGTTACAGAAGAAGCATCCGAAAAATACGAGACCATTCTTAATAAGGCTATAAACAGTGAAATTTGCATTATTCCGAAAGAGTTGTTTTTGCATATTTCTACGGAGCAAGCTCCTCAAGGTATATTAGGTGTTTGTAATATTCCTGCTGTCAATAATTGCATAGTTGATGGTCCTGCGATAATTTTAGAATCCTTAAGAGATACAGGAAATTTAGGGACAGTTATACGCACGGCAGGAGCGCTCGGTATCGGCAATGTAATAATTTCATCCGATTGTGCTGACTTATATAACCCAAAAACCGTACGCGCAACCATGGGGGCGTTGTTTAGGGCCAACATAGTAATAAGCGACGATTTAATTAAAATGGTTGGAGAACTACAAAAACAAGGCAGGCGCATTTTTGCCGCGGTACCTACAAGTGATGCTTTAGATATTCGCAAACTTGTGTTAAATTACAATGATTGTATTGTTGTCGGTAATGAAGGGTACGGCATAACAAAGCCCTTGGCAGAGGCTTGCGATGCTTTGATTACCATACCTATGATTGGCGGGGCAGAAAGCTTAAATGCTTCAGTAGCCGCATCCGTTTTAATGTGGGAACTTGTGAGAGGTTTGGAGAATGCTTAAAGGGTTGCCTGACAAAGAGCTTGATGGTAGATTGAAGTTTATTTGGTATGTTTGTGCTTGCGGTGCCGATTCATCAATCGCTTATAAGCTTTACTGCCAATACGAAGATATTTTTGCATTATACGATTCCTCTGATTATGACATCTACGATTTGAATATTCCTGACGATGTTATGAGCCGGCTTATGAACAAACGGTTAGAAGATGCATTCGAGCTGTTTAAAAAATGCTTGGCGATGGATATAAGGTTTTGCTCAATTGAAGATGCTCGGTATCCCCAAAAGTTAAAGAAAATAAAAGACCCACCGCTTATATTGTTTTATAAAGGTACCTTTCCTGATTTTGATAAGACTTTGTGCGCAGGTATGGTTGGAACACGAAAGATGTCAGATTACGGTAAAAAGACCGCAGAGTATCTTGCGGGCGGCATAGCAAGTTGTGGTGTAATTGTTGTAAGCGGACTCGCAAAGGGGATAGACGGTACTTGCCAACGTGTCGCGCTTAATAGCGGCGGATTTACGGTAGGCGTTATCGGCAACTCAATAGATACAATTTATCCTAAAGAGAACGCCGCACTGTATAACAAAGTTTATAAATACGGCGTTGTGATAAGTGAATACTGGCCAGGATGTCCTACATATAAAACTTCATTCCCAAGGAGAAACAGGATAATAGCAGGCTTATCTGATTTTTTGGTTGTTGTAGAGGCCCCCGACGGAAGCGGTGCTTTGATAACGGCTTCTTTAGCAAAGAAGCAAGGGAAGCTTGTATGCGTTCCGCCCATGCCGCTTACCAAAGAAAATGCAGGGACAGCAGCCTTGGTTAGGGGTGGCGCAAGAATGATTATGTCGGTTTCAGATATACTCGAAGAATACGAAGTACTGTTACCGCATACAATACCGGCGGACTTTCCTTTGCCAAGTTTGTTAGAAACAGAGATCAGCAAACCTCAAGAAATTAAAGTGAATTCAAGAGCAGAAAAGGAGCACGCTTATAACTTTTTGCTTGAGTATTTGGATAATAACGGACCTGTAACAATAACAAAAGCAGCAACTGTTACCACTCGATTTTCGCTTAAAGAGTTGATGAGGGCCGCTACCGAACTTGAATTGGATGGCTACGCTTTAAGGTTGCCTGGCGGCTTTTATGATGCTGTTCCTGCTGACAGAGTTCCTAATGCAGATTTGAAAGATAACAACATTTAAGGAGACATAGATGAACACACTTATTATAGTAGAATCCCCTTATAAAGTGCCTACCATAAAAAGCTATTTAGGCAAAGGGTATAAGGTTACGGCTTGCAAGGGTCATGTGCGTGACTTGCCCAAAAGCAAGCTTGGCGTTGATGTGGAAAATGATTTTGCGCCGGATTATATAAATATACGCGGCAAAGGCGATTTGATTAAAGAGCTGAAAAAAGAGTCTAAAAATGCCGACAGAATTTATCTAGCGACCGACCCGGACCGCGAGGGGGAAGCAATTGCCTGGCATCTGTCTACGGTTCTTGGTAATGACGGTAAGAAAATTAAGCGCATAACATTTAATGAAGTAACAAAGAAGGCTTTAAAAGAAGCTGTATCAGCACCAAGAGACATTGATATGAAATTGGTTGATGCACAGCAAGCTCGTAGAATACTTGACAGATTGGTTGGTTATAAAATCAGTCCCTTCTTGTGGAAAAAACTTAAAAGCGGGCTTTCGGCAGGACGTGTGCAGTCGGTTGCAACACGTTTGGTCGTGGAAAGAGAGCAAGAAATCAGAGATTTTATCCCAAAAGAGTATTGGACTATATCCGCCAAACTTTCCAATGAAGATGATACATTGGTTGCAAAGTATTACGGTGACAAAAACGGCAAGCGTGAGCTTTGCAACGAAGAACAGGCAAACGCGGTCGTTTCTGATTGCACAGACAAAACTTTTAACGTTGAATCTGTAAAAAAGGCGCTTAAACGCAGAAAACCAATGCCACCGTTCACTACGTCAACTCTTCAGCAAGAAGCTAACAGACGCTTGAATTTTCAATCTAAACGCACAATGATGGTTGCACAAGAACTGTATGAAGGCGTTAATTTGGGCGAAGCGGGCATGCGTGGTCTTATAACATATATGAGAACCGACTCGTTAAGAATTTCGGCAGACGCAACCCAAACCGCAAAAGAATTTATTGTTGCTAAATACGGAGAAAAATATTATCCTTCTACGCCTAATGTGTATAAATCAAAAAAGAACTCGCAAGATGCACATGAAGCTATACGCCCAACGGATCCTTTTTTGAGTCCCGATACAGTAAAAGGGAAGCTTTCTAACGACCAATATAAATTGTACAAATTGGTGTGGGAAAGATTCATTGCCAGTCAAATGTGCGCGGCCGAGTTCGATACGGTTGTATGTGATATTTCTTGCGGTGAACACGTATTTAGAGCAGGTGGTTATGTTGTGCGTTTTGCTGGATATATGACCGTGTATGACGACAGGACTGATGATAGTGACGGTGAGGATGGCATTTCTGCATCTTGTTTGCCTGTGCTTAACGAAGGACAGTTGCTAAATCTTGAAAAAATGCTGTCAGAACAGCATTTTACCCAGCCACCTGCAAGGTATACAGAAGGTACTTTAACAAAGGTTTTGGAAGAAAAGGGGATTGGCAGACCTTCAACCTTTTTGCCTACAATTACAACGATCATCGGTCGCGGGTATGTTAAACGTAACGGTAAAGTTCTTGTACCTACAGAGATAGGCGAAGTTACAACTAAATTGTTGCTTGAAAGTTTTCCTTCCATCATCGACTACAATTATACTGCGGATATGGAAGATGACTTGGAAAGAATCTGTAGCGGAGAATTACCATATGTAGATGTGCTAAAAGAGTTCTATGTTGACTTTGCAAAACAACTAGAAGCCGCAGAAGAAACATTAGCGGAGGGCAAAATAGCAATATCGCCTACAGAAACAGACATTATTTGCGAAAAGTGCGGTTGTAAAATGGTAGAACGTGTTGGGAAATTTGGAAAATTTGCAGGATGCCCAAACTATCCTACTTGCAAAAATACCAAACCTCTTGATGCAGCATCAGAGGCCCCTAAAGTTGCTTCTGAACATAAGTGTCCTCAATGCGGCAAAAGTATGTATTTGAGAAAAGGTATGTATGGTTCATTTTTTGCGTGCGAGGATTATCCCGCTTGTAAAGGAACAATGACTTATCGAAAAGATATTGGTGTAAGTTGCCCCAAATGTGGAAAGATGCTTGTTGTGAAGCAAACAAAAACAAAAAAGACGTTCTATTCTTGTGAAGATTACCCCAAATGTGACTTTTCGAGTTGGGATGTACCGCAAGAAAGAAAATGCCCCAATTGCGGCGGTCTTGTTTTGAAAAAGAAAAACAAAGAGCAGTATGAGTGCTACTCTAAATGCGGATGGAGCGAAAGTAAATGATAATAGCGGTTGACGTAATGAGCGGTGACAAAGCGCCGAAGGAGATAATAAAAGGGGCTTTGTCTGCGGCGGAAGATTTTAACGTAAAAATCGCATTGATTGGTGAAAAAGAAATTATTTCGAAATTTGCGGATGAATCAAAGGGCATAATAGCGGTTGAGGCGTCACAAGTTGTAACGATGGAAGATGATGCTTTGGTTGCCATAAAAGAAAAAGAGGATTCTTCTCTTGCTGTTGGTATAAAGCTTGTAAAATCAGGTGCCGTTGATGCGCTTGTTAGTCCGGGCAATACCGGGGCATTGCTCTCTGCCGCATCTATTAGATTAAGACGAGTGAAAGGCATCAGACGTGCTGCTATCGGCACAGTTGTGCCTTTGGATAAACCCTTTATTATGGTAGATGCCGGCGCAAATATAGAGGTCTTGGCAGAGAATTTATGCCAGTTTGCATACATGGGTGCTTTATATGCAGAAAAAGTTTTAGGGGTTAAAAAACCTCGTGTTGCCCTGTTAGCAAACGGTACGGAAGAAACAAAAGGTCTACCGGTAACAAAAGAAGCACACACACTTCTGAAGCATACCGAGTTAAACTTCATAGGTAATGTAGAATCCAGAGATTTGCCTTTTGGTTGTTGTGATGTTTTGGTTTGTGACGGCTTTACCGGAAATGTCGCCCTTAAGCTGATTGAAGGTATGGGTAAGTTTATGTCCGAAACAATAAAAAGCATTTTTAAAAGCAATGTTTTAACAAAGCTTGCTTACTTGCCTTGCAAAAAGAATATAAAAAAGCTTCGCGAAACAATGGATTCGAGACAAACGGGAGGAGCACCTATTTTAGGCGTTGCCAAACCTGTTATTAAAGCCCACGGAAATTCTGATGCAAAAGGTATTTATAATGCTGTAAAAATAGCAAAAGCTTACACCGAAAGTGGCATTATCAGCGAGTTTGAAGAAAAGTTTGGGAGAGTAAACTCTAATGGAACAGAAAGCTAATATACCTTTGCCGATTGAACAATTGGAAGTGGACATTGGTTACAAATACAACGATATAGAGCTGTTACGAACTGCTATGACACATTCTTCGTACTGCAACGAAACAAAGCATGGCAAACAGCGGTTGCAAGACAACGAAAGACTTGAATTTTTGGGTGACAGCGTCTTATCTGTCTTGGTCAGCGATTACATATTTAATTGTTACAGCGACCTTGACGAAGGTGAACTTACTAAAACACGGGCGGCTTCAGTTTGTGAAGATTCTTTGTGCGTTATTGCAAGCGATTTAAAGCTTGGTGATTATATGCTTTTCGGGCACGGAGAATCCGCTACACGCGGTCGTTTGAGGAAAAGCATAATTGCTGACGCTTTTGAGGCGCTTTTGGCGTCCATATATTTAGATGGCGGTATGGAAACAGCGCGCAGTTTCTTGTTGCCGCGTATAGTTCC
>JAZUQW010000260.1:0-10077 GCA_045605905.1 Eubacteriales bacterium | reverse complement strand
TGCTGATATGTTATACGCCATAAGACAGCTTGTTAAAGAGCCTGCTTTGGCACTTAATGATGTTCTTTCGTCAATATATCATTCGTTGGCTTGCTCGTACGCAAGAACCATTAAAGAAATCGAAGAAATTTCTGATAAAAGAATAGTAGCTATCCATATTATTGGCGGCGGAAGTAAAGATGCTTACCTAAACAAGCTAACATCAATGTATACAAAAAAGCCTGTTTTTGCTGGTCCGGTTGAAGCAACATCGGCAGGCAACCTGTTAAGCCAAATAATGTATTGCGATGATAGTATCGGTTTGGAAACAGCGCGAAAAATTATTGCAAACTCCTTTACAATTACAAAAATTTATGGAGAGTAAATTTATGAGCAGATATTTTGAAGCAAAAGAAATATATCAAAGATATGGCGTCTCTACAGAAGCGGCATTAGAAACACTTAAAGATATAAGTGTTTCTGTTCACTGTTGGCAGGGAGACGATGTGGTCGGTTTTGATACGGCAGAAGCACTTTCAGGCGGTATACAAGCTACCGGTA
This sequence comes from Eubacteriales bacterium, assembly GCA_045605905.1. Lineage (GTDB taxonomy): Bacteria > Bacillota > Clostridia > Oscillospirales > CAG-382 > SIG636. The sequence goes on along the minus strand of JAZUQW010000260.1, from coordinate 9,537 downwards.
ATTACATTGGTAAGGCTCGTAACTGGAAGGAGCTTATGGCAGATATAGATAAGGCGTTTTCTCTTATTCCCGGAAAAGTGAAGCTTAACCTTCATGCTTCTTACGCTATAACAGATGGTACCGTAGGGCGTGACGAATTGAACAGTACACACTTTGAAGAGTGGGTGCGTTTTGCTAAAAAGCGAAATATAGGCATAGATTTTAACCCTACATTTTTTGCACACCCAATGGTTAAAGACGGTTTAACCTTATCATCTCCCGATGAAAAGGTACGAAGGTATTGGGTAAACCACGGCATAGCTTGCCTTAAGTTGTCACAGTATTTTGCAGAAGCAACGGGCTTTCCGTGCGTAATGAATATCTGGATACCCGATGGGTATAAGGATATTCCCGCAGACAGAATAGGACCGCGAGAACGTTTTAAAAAATCTTTGGATGAGATTTTGGCTACTGAATACGATAAGAATAAGGTTTTTATAACTTTAGAATCTAAAGTGTTTGGTATTGGGCTTGAAAGCTACACTGTGGGGTCATCGGAATTCTGCCTGTCTTATGCAGACTATAAGAGAATAACCCCTTTGATGGATAATGGCCATTACCATCCAACCGAATCAGTCGCAGACAAGATTTCATCGCTATTGCTATTTAATGAAAAAATTGCTTTGCATGTAACAAGAGCTGTAAGATGGGATTCTGATCACGTTGTTTTGTTCGATGATGAGACTAGATCAATTGCGAATGAGATCGTTAGGTGCAACGCTCTTGATCGCGTCTTTTTGGCTACCGATTATTTTGATGCTTCTATCAATAGAATCTCCGCATGGGTAACGGGCGTAAGGAATCTGCAAAAGGCTTTATTGTATGCACTTTTAATCCCTAATGAGTACTTAAAACAATTGCAGGATACAAATAATTTTACAGAGCTTATGATTGTAAACGAAGAGCTGAAGACTGCGCCCTTTGGCGATGTGTGGCAAGAATTTCTTCGCAGGAGCAATGTACCGGAAAAATATCTTCCCGCAGTAAAAGAATATGAAAAAGAAGTATTGGTGAATAGAAAATGATGGATATTTTAAATGCTCCCTTTATCAGGGAAATGGCAGAGACTACAGCTAATATGTACAGATTGGGGTGGGACGAAAGAAATGGTGGCAACATTAGTTGTTTACTCAATGAAGACGAAGTTACGCCGTATCTGTCTCTTGACCGTGTTAACAGGACAATCCCTTTAGGTTTTGACGGGAGCGAGCTTGCAGGGCGTATATTTATTGTTACAGGAACAGGTAAGTATTTTAAAAACGTAAAGCATGCTCCTTCGGTCAATTTAGGCATTATAAGGATTTCGTCCGACGGAAGAAACGCAGAATTACTTTGGGGCTTTGAGGACGGTGGGAAATTTACAAGCGAATTGCCTGCTCATCTTATGAGTCATAAAGCAAGATTGTCTGTTGACAAAAATCATCGCGTTGTTGTTCACAGTCATCCGACGTATACATTGGCGATGAATCGCGTGCATGTATTGGAAGAGCGCGCCTTTACTCGCTCTTTGTGGCAAACTTGTAGTGAATGCATAATTGTTTTTCCCGATGGTATAGGTGTTTTGCCTTGGATGGTTTGCGGCACCAACGAGATAGGAGAAGCTACAGCCAAAAAAATGTTGAAGCATAGACTTGTTATATGGGGAATACACGGAATATATGGCACCGGCAACAGCTTGGATGAAGCTTTTGGGTTGATAGAGACTGTGGAAAAAGCAGCACAATTGTACATGCTTACGGCACATTTGCCTGTTGTTAATACCATAAAAGATTGCGAGCTTAAAACGCTTGCGGAAACATTCGGTGTGGATTACAGAAAAGACTATTTAGATGTATAATGAAAATTGGTGGATAAGAGAATGTACTCTTATCCACCATTGTTTTTTTAAAATTTAACCGTTTTTTGAAAAAATACTACTTGTAAGCGTAAAATTGTTTAATGTATACGTACCCGCCGTTAATGTGTATGAATCTCCAACTGAAAAACCGGGGCAGCTAACCAAAATTGAATTGTAAGCGATACTTGAAGTTAGTGTCATTAATAAGTTTCCACTGTTATCTTTCAACGTTATTACAGAATCTTTCGCTTGCTTGCTTGTAAGCTTAAAAAGAGCACTGCCTTGATTAGATGCTGTTTTAAAATTCATTGCCATATCTTTAGTGCCGATGGCAATAAACGTTCCGCCTGTTATTGATGCGGTGGTATCATAGTCTAAACTACCGTTACCACCGCTTGTTGGCCCCAGAACCGTAACTATACCTCCACTTACCGAAAGTGAACCGTTGGAGTCAATACCGTCGCCATTTGCGTTAACTGTCAAAGTGCCTGCGGAGATCGTAATTGAGCCGTTACTTGCAGCAAAAGAATCGCCGGGCCTACCCGGCCTACCGGGGCGACCGGTTGATGTCCCTGCAGAACCACTGGAATCAACACCGCCTGCAGCGTTTAAACCGTCATCACTTGAAGTTAGCGAAATATTTCCGCCGCTTATTACTATATTAGTCGCTTCAAGTCCTTCATAGCTTTTTGCAATGCCTATTACTCCGTCGCTGATGTTAAGATTTGTGTCTGAGTGAACTGCGTCATCACCGGAAGAAATATCAAATGTACCGCCGCTGATATTTACATCGGAAGTAGCGTGGATTCCGTCATCAGCGCTGTCAATTGTTATATTTCCGTTAGTGATAGTTAGAATGCCGGTAGACTTTAGTCCTTTTGCGCTTTCTGTAGAGTTGGCATAAGCAGTAGCGCCTCCACCTGAATTTATATTGAGGGTGCCGCCGCTTACTGTAAGTGCACCTCCTGCTTGGAAACCGTCTAAACGAGATTTAACAGTTATAGTTCCACCGTTAACTATTATATTGCTGTCAGAATGAATACCATCATCGGCGGTATTTAGATTTATAACCACACCACTGTTGATAATGATTTCACCGGCAGCTTTAACGCCTTTGGCACTTAATGTTGCATCGATAGAAGCGGTACTTCCTCCGCCGCTGATGCCTGAGAAGCTTCCACCATTTAGTGTCATATAACTTTGTGCACTTATGGCATCGCCGCCGGCTGTAATTTGCGCTGTTATTTTGCCGTTAACATTTGCCGCATATAAAAAGCCGGAGGCAGTGTCATCTACGTCTTCTGCGTGGAAACCGTCTTTATTTGCTGTAATTATGTAGGTGCCGCCACCAATGCGCAAGCTGTTCTTTCCTGCAAAAGCGTGTCCGCGGGATACAACTGTATATGTTCCACCCGAAAGAACTAAATCGTCTTTAGATACTACGCCGTGTCCGGCAGGTGATTGTATTGACAAAGAACCGCTACCGTTTAATGTGATATCTTCTTTAGAGAATATTGTAGCATCTATATTGTTTTCATCAAACGCTACAAACGAACTTCCGGAAATCAAAGAGTTTGATGTACCGGTAGGGGATGTAACAAACACTTTGTCGGCTTGCTTAATATATATCGGAGCTGATGTACTGCTGGAAATGGAAGCATTGTTAAGGACGATTTGAACCTTGTCTGTAACTTCTGCATTAACTATGATCATACCGTTGTTCAACCTGCCGGTTACGATATATGTACCCTCGTCGATTATTGTTGCCGTTGTTGAATTGGAAATTGTGACTTTTTGAGGGAAATTACAGGTGATTGATGTTTCGTTAAGATTGATCCTGATAGCACCTGATGCTTCATAACTTGATCGCAAGTCTCTGTCTGTAAACATTGTATCAGTACTAACAATGTTATCGTTATCCGTAATAGAGCCGCTGTTACTTTCGTCATTTATGGGTTCGGAAACGTTTGCGCTACTATCGTTGTCTTCCTCGGATTCAGAAACGCCTGAATTGTTGTTGTCATCTGGCGCAACGGAGGAGTTAGCTGCGTCGTCGTCGTTGTCTTCCGCGGGAACAGAATCGTTAACGCTGCTGTTATTATCTTCTATGGGAGCGGAACTGCTGACATTGTTATTGTCATCACCGTCGTTGTCTTCCTCGAGGGCAGAGGATGAATCTGCAACGCTACTATCGTTATCTGCAACGCTACTATCGTTATCTTCAACGGGGGATGAAGAGTTTATGTTGTTATCATTGTCTTCTACCGGCACGGAAGAATCTGCAACACTACTGTCGTCATCTTCCACCGGAATAGAACTGCTAATATTGCTACTGTCAGCGTCATCATCGTCTTCTTCGAGAGGAGCCGATGAGTCGCCAACGCTACTGTCGTTATCCTCCACCGATGAAGAAGTGTTTATGCTGCTGTCGTTGTCTTCTATCGGCACGGAAGAATCTGTAATATCACTGTTGTTATCCTCAATGTTAGTGGAGGTATCAATTGCGCTTTCGTCATTAAATTCGTTATCGGGCGCAGATGAAGAGTTGTTACCATCGCTATTTTCTATAGAAGCAGAGGAAGAGCTTTCGTTTCCATCACTATCTTCGAGGTGAGGTGGTTCGATTTCGGAATCTTCAGGTTCCGCAGACTCATCCCACGATACATTAATATTGTCGCTTGATGTTGCTTCGTTGGTATCTTCGCTTACCTCATTACTTGTATTAAATCCGGGCTCTGACTCAACAGTAAGAACGCTGTTTTCTATTTCGGACGTATATTCCGATACATCGCTTGAGATAGTGTTTTCTTTAGATACAGAATTATCTTTTTCTTCTGCTTCGTCATTGCCGAAAAAAACAACGCAAGCGATAACTATACACAAGATTATAACCAAAGTAACCGTTAAAAGCTTTTTGTTAGATAACAGTTTTTTTATTTTATCTGGAATTATCATTATCGTTACTCCTAAATAAATTAAAGTTCGTTGCCTATATTTTCTTGCCTAAAAATACTGATTTCAAGATTGCCGTTACGACAACGCAATTCATCTATAAAATCCTTTTCGGAATTTGCTTTTTTGAGAACCACATTATATGTAAGTTTATAAAGGCTTCCCATGTTTGTGGTTTTTACTTTAACCAATTCGCAATTATTGGTGTATTTAGCCAATATATCTTTGAAAACATCTGTATAATTTAAATCTTCAGGCACTGTGATTGTCAGAGTCTTATACAACGAAGCTCTTTTGTCGGAACCAAAGGTTAAGAGCGAAAATAGAACATAAACCACAACCATAATAGCGGAAAACAGTAATGCGTATCCAAGATATCCCGTGCCAGCAATTAAACCGGATGCCATAGCTAAGAAAATAATTGCAATTTCTTTTGCAGAACCTGGCACCGAACGGAAACGCACCAAACCAAAGGCGCCTGCAACGGCAACACCTATACCGACATTACCATTTACCGTCATTATTACTATACAAACCATTGCCGGTAACAAGGCAAGGGTCATAACAAAACTTTTTGTATATCTGCTTTTGAACATATAGCCAAGTGCAATGATTATACCGCATAGCAGCGATACTCCTATGCAAGTTAAAAATGCATCAATGGCAATAGCGTAGGTTCCTTCAATTTGAAGTACACTACCAAAAAAGTCGTTAAGCATATAAAAAGCCTCCTTTGGGATTTTTTAAAATTGTAGTTCTGTATACATTCCCGTATTTTGAAAAAGACGTTTTGAATATTTTTAATTCAGTAAGTGTATGAGTCATCCAAAGAGGTATGCCGCCTCCTGTTTTTATTTCCATCAAACAAAAGTCATCACTCAAGAGCTTATCTCCCCAAACATCTGCGCACAAAGAAAGCTCTTCTCTGCGGCTAATTATATTTTCGTCGAATGTAACTCTAAAGTCGCTGCCTGCTTTATCAAAAAAAGCTTCTCTTTCGTAAGACAAGAACACTGCCGGCTTAAGTTCGTCATAAAAACTTAAAAAATAATCTATCTCTCTTGATATTTGCTCATCTTTACGTGGGTATCTGCCGCTTTTAATCCATGCCATTGCATCAGATTCGGGTAAAGATAAGCGCCGTTTGTATACAACACCTTTGTATTTTTTCTTCAGTTCAACAAAAACCGGATCTTTACTGTCAACTTTTTTATAGCTTCTGATTCGCAGCTTTTCTTTGAAAATCGGCTTTTCAATAGAACGACGAATAAGCAAAAAAGTATCTGTATCAAAATATATGTTTCTAATCGTCGTGTGTCCGTATTGATCCAAACACATATACGGTTCCATAGATTTCAAAATTTGTTCTTTTTCGTTTTTGGCAAGTAAATATTTGATTTCATATCGTTTAAAGACTGACTGATACCCCATATTTTACCTCCACCTGATATTTCTATTACTATTTAGATACAAAATATCACAAAATAATTAAGCTCTCCTTAATTTTGTAATAAAAATGTGTAAAAAAAGAAGAGCTTATGCAATGTTGCATAAGTCTCTTAATCGTATTTAATGGAAAATGTGGATTTTTCTGTTCATAACTGTGCAATTTCTGCTAATCTTACCAAAACAGCATCGTCGCCTATTTTTTCTATATTGCTCCACGGTATAATTATTGAGTTTTTTGAAGCTGTAAAGGATAGGCATTTTGCACTTTTGGGCACAATGATTTTTAATATTTTCCCACTACATGCGTCAATTTCAAAATCTGAAATGTAACCAAGCTTTTTTCCGTTGCAAATGTTTATTACTTCCTTTTCTTTCAACTTGTTTATTCTTATGTTCATATATTAAAGCAAAATGCAAATAAGGCCGCCGCTGCCCTCATTTACAATTCTTTGCAACGTTTCGCCTATTTTTAGACGTGCATCATTTGGCATATGTTCAAGTTTTGTTGTTAAACCTTCCTCGATGAGCTCGTATAATGTTTTACCAAACATATTTGTTTCCCACAGTTTCGCAGGGTCCTCTTCAAATTCCTTTAGCATAAATTTGACCAATTCTTCCGATTGTGTTTCGCTTCCCACCATAGGGCTTACTTCGGTTTTTATATCAGCTTTTATCATGTGGATTGAAGGAGCGGAGGCTTTCAGTTTCACACCGTAACCTCCGGGTTGCTTAACAATTTCGGGCTCTTCAAGGCTTAAGTCTTCTTTTGCCGGAACAACGATTCCATATCCGGTATCATTAACAGCTTCCAAAGCATCTTTGATTTTGTCATATTTTTTCTTGATATCTGCAAGCTCTGTAACTGTTTTTGCCAAACTGCGTTCGTCGTGTATATCAAAGCCACCGGTCTCTCCCAAATAGTTATAAAAAACGTTGTTTGGTATGTTGATTTCTACTTTCCCTTTTCCTTCTCCCAACGCTAAAGAACAAATAGAAGCGGTTATAATTCCATCGTCATTGTCCTGCGTTGAAAATACATCCTTTACCTGACCGACGTTTTTAATATTGCACGCAGAGTTTTTAACGAAGTTATGGATTCGTCTCATTATTGAGTGCTCGTTGTCTAAAATATCTGTCCATGAAGGTACATATACTCGCAACTCTCTAATAGGGAAGCGATACAATACTGCCGATAAAATAGATTTGATGTGCTCTTCGCTCATCTTTAAGCAGTTCATCGGTAAAACAGGGCATCCATAACTTGATTCAAGTTCAATACATAGCCTTTTTGCTTCTTCGCTTTCCGGGTATGCAGAATTTAAGACTATAACAAACGGTTTGCCTATTTCGTTAAGCTCTTTAGCAACACGCCTTTCAGCCTCAATATAACTTTCTCTGGGTATTTCGCTAATAGTGCCGTCCGTAGTGACCATTACACCAATCGTTGCATGTTCTGTGATAACTTTATAAGTTCCTGTTTCAGCGGCTTCTTCAAAAGGAACACCTTCTTTCGCCCAAGGTGTCATGACCATACGCGGTTCACCGTCTTCCGTGTGGCCTAACGCTCCCTCTATCAAATAACCCACGCAATCGACCATTTTAATTTTAAAGCTAACATTTTCATCAAGGTTTACTTCTACTGCCTCTTCAGGTATAAATTTTGGTTCTGTGGTCATTACAGTCTTTCCGGATGCTGATTGCGGCATTTCGTCCCGCGCTCTTGCTGCGGCGCTAACATTTTGAATGTTAGGCAATACAAGGTTTTCCATAACCTGTTTTATAAAGGTGGATTTACCTGTACGCACAGGTCCAACAACGCCAATGTATATATCGCCGCCTGTTCGTTCCGCAATATCTCTGTAGATGTTATTGTTCATGTTGCTTACCCTCCGTAAATGCTTTGTATAAACGTATGCTTATTCCTTCATATATTAGAACAAAAGTCCACAGAAATTGTTCTGTTGTGCTTTGTGCATATAATTGCAATGCTTAAATTGTTTAATATTCACAAACTAATATTTACGCGTTGACAAAACACATTGCTTTGTTGTAAAATAAACTGACTAAAACTTGGAGGTATGGATTTGAAAAAAAGAGCAATTAAATTTTTATCTTTAATGCTTGCTATATGCTTTGTCTTTGCAGCTGTACCAAGCATCAAACCTTCTGCGGGCGCACTTACTGTCAGCATCGATTCCATCAACGGTTCCAAAGGAACAAGTGGTACTTATATTTGGACTACAGGTACCTTTGATGCTCAATACTGGCTGGCTATAGATGCAGCGTATGTTTCTTATAACGTTTACAGGGTAGAAGCTATTTATCCTACCGGTGCAAAAAGTGTTACTGTTCAAAATAATCACATTTTGTTAGTTTCACACACGTCTCACGCCCAATACGACAATGCAAGTAAAATAGGCATAGGCGATGTTTTAAGCTTATATAATATTAATCTTGCAAGCGGGTCTTGCGATTCGGGTTATGTTCGTGTTGCCTCCTCTTACGGTTTAACACTTGATACGGATTCTTCACTTGTTATTGATCATAGTGCAAAAACTATAAGTGGCGTTGGAGTTTACAGTAGCGCGGGTAACCTTAAGACTCATTTTTGCGAAGCAACAGAAGACCTTGTCGTAAAGGATAAAAGCGGTAAGGTCGTAAGCGACAATGGTTACATAGGTAACGGTTATACCATTCAAAGCGCGACTAGCGGTGCCTACAAAGTTCTTGTAAGCGGTGACTTGGATGGTAATGCTACAACGGATACAACAGACTATTCTATCTTTTTGCGCGAATTTAGTGAAGGCACTATTGATCTAGAAGATGCAGTTTATGACGTTAACGGTGACCAGTTTGTCAACACAACTGATATACTTTCCATGCGTAAGTACATTTCCGGTGGCGCTTCAACGTTAATGCCTGTCTTGTCTGCGCTTAATAAGACGGAACCTGAAGAAATCGTTGTTCCCGAAAGCCACCTGCGTTATCATGCAAAGACCTTCTTGTTCACCGCCGTTACGGGCACACACAGCGGTACAACCGTAACTGACGGCAAGCTTACTCTTGCTTCGGGTAGTACAAGCGGTACCTTTACAACAGATATAATTGATATTGGTTCCTTTAATATGATGCTTGCTTCTTGGAATGCAAAGACAAACAACGGTAAGCTTAGTCTTGCTGTGTCCTTCCAGGTTTCTACCGGTGCTTGGTCCGATTATTTAAGCTGGGGTACCTGGTCCACCTCTTCCGGCGTTTCCGGT
>JAZUQW010000259.1:0-12375 GCA_045605905.1 Eubacteriales bacterium | reverse complement strand
CATGGCTACGATCCGACTTATAACTATATCGTCGGGATTCTGTATAAAATAGTAGGTGCCCAAATAGCTTACAAAGTCATCATATACGCCGCCTATGGGACGTGTAGCGTATGCGTCTGCCATAGTCTTATCTTCAAAAGCAATGGCATCGTCAAGTTCATCGGCGTGAGTGGCAAAATAGTCAAGGTCAAACATAGGTGCTGCTGTCCAGTCGCCGTAAAATGCAAGATAGGGAACATTAAGGTCAATTTCGGTACCTTCGGTTGCAGTAAGAGTTATAAAGCCTTCCACATACATACCGTTTTCGAAAGAATCTTCAATATACTTTTTATCCTCGTCGCCAAGGGTGATAACTACCTTAATCTTTACGGTTTCACCTGCAGTCACCGTAACACTTGTGCCGTTAAGTGTACCGCCTTCTACAAGGCTTATATCAAGTTTTGCGCCTTCAAGAATATAAGCTTCTTCCGTAACAGTGGTTTTGCCCGCGTTTGTCTTGGTTTCGCTAACGCCTTCGGTCATAACATAAGCACCTATATCATAGGTAAGAGCGTCGTCTCCGATATTGTTAACTGCAAAAGACATTTCGTAAACGCCAAGCTTTTCGGGGTCATCACCAAGCTCAAGCTTGGTGGTATCCATAGCCTCTCCGCTCTCATAGTAAGTGGTGAGGTAAGCAGGAGTGGTAACAGAGTTTAACAAATTTGCAAGGCCTGCGCCCTGTTTTCTAACAGCGTAGGGCACGCCATTGGTATTAATTGCAATATCCGCGGTGGACATCATCAAGCGGTTGACCATAGCGGCAACTTTTATGTTGTCATCTGCAATGTCGGGGAAGTTTTCAACTACGTATTGGCGTAAAAGAATAACAACACCCGCCAGGTTAGGGCAAGCCATAGATGTGCCGGAAAGCCTGTCATATCCGCCACCGGTTACAGCAGAGAGTATATCGCCGCCGTGGGCGGTAATTTCGGGCTTAATACCCAGATCGGGAGAGGGACCCCAAGAAGAAAAGTCCGACATAAAGGGGCCGGAGGTCTGTTCAACGCTAATGCTTAAGGTGCCGGTACCTACAGCCGCCAACATTTCACCGTCGTCTTGGGAGATAGAGCAAACCGCAAGGGTAGCATCGCCCACGTTCATTTTTATATCACCGGAAACATTGTTGTAGATAATAATGCCTGCCGCACCTTGTTTTTGCGCAACAAAGGCCTTTTCTTCAAAGGTGGTGTCGCCGCGGCGTACAAGTGCTATCTTGCCCTTGACATCAAGACCGGTATAGTCGGCGCTTCTGCCTATGCCGGGAACGGTAACAAACTCAATTTCAATAGAGTCTTTATCCCCAAGCAAGGTTTCAAAAAATTTGTTTTCAATAGCCGCGCCGTTATTAGACTCGTCAAAATAAATAATAGTTTCACCGTATTTAATATAAGGTGTTTCAACGCCCTTAATGGAAGCCACGGAAATAACACCTCTGTAGGTAGAGGGAGAGCCAACCGTGCTGGTGTCAGGGTTGGAGGTAAGACCCAAGTTTCCGTTAGCTTCAGAGCCGTATGCAGAGCTGTAGCTGTTAGAAGCAGCGGCAACAACGCTTATACCTGCATCACGTATCTTTTGATATATTTCGTCTTCGTTATCCTTGTCGCTCTCGCGGCTGAAGCCGCAAGCAGTACCAAGGGACATGTTTATAACGTCAACGCCTAAAATTACGCAGTCTTCCAACGCGGAAAGAATCCACGCACTGCGTGCGGTATCCATAACGTCAGAGAAAATCTTCATAGAAACAAGCTGTGCGTTGGGTGCAACACCGGTGATAGTGTCATCTTTGCCCACGATAACGCCCGAAACGTGTGTGCCGTGCTCGTTATGAGTGGAATAAACGTCGGGGTCACTATCAGCATAGTCAAATCCAAAAGGAACCTTCTCGTTGATGTATACGTCGTCAACAGAAAGACCTTCCTTAAGACCTGCCGCTTTGGTGTTGCCCAAAACCTTTGCTACTTCCTCATAGGTAAGTCCAAGTTTGTCGGAAGTGAAGTTGTCCACCGAAAAAGCAGAGTGGCCGGAATCCAAGCCCGTATCCAAAACGGCAACAACCATACCGCTGCCGTCGTAACCGCAACCTGCGCTGTTGAAAATACCGGTATCAAATACGTTAACGGTGTTTTCAACCAAGGTTGTTTCACAGGGTTTGTACACTTCTCCTACAATGGCTTCTCTGCCTTTGCCCAAGGATTTGCAAACAGCCTCAAAGTCACCTGCTTTAATAACTATTTCAAAACCGGAAAGCAGGGTAGAGTAGTCTTCGCCCACGGTATAGTCAATACCAAGCTCATCAATAGCAGACAAAACCTCTGCCTTTTCGCTTGCGATATCGGCTTTTATTTCCGCGGCTTTATCGCTATCCGTAACAAAATCAAGCAAAGAATCGCTCTTGTCAGTCCTTGCGTATGCATCGTATAAATTTTCCGTGCTTAATGTGATAATAACCGAAAGGTCGGTATCGTCGCTGATGCCGTCATTAAGCTGATAAATAACGGAATTGTCAAGGTAAGGGGTATAATCTACCTTAACATCGTCTAAAACGCGTATATAAGACGCGTCATAGGAAGAGGCAACAACTTCCTCTGTAACAGAGGAAAAATTGCATAGCAACATCGCCGTTGCCAAGGATACTACCACAAATGCTTGCAGTGCTTTTCGAAGATTTTTCTTGATCATGGGAAAAACGCCTTTCATTGTCTTTTATGTGCAGACATACTTATAGCACATATCACTATATGATACAATATTTTCAGCACAAATGCAAGGGTTTTGCTGTATTTATGAAAAGAATTTCTACATATTACATAAAAAGCAGCATTTACTTTTTGATAAAGTTATGTTATAATCGGAAAAAGAAGATAGTCGGAGGTGGTTTTTATCAACGCAAAAAGAATTAGAATCTTGCGGCTGTGTTTGAATATTGCAACGACCGTCATGTGTATTACTGCAGGTATTTGTCTTATAGCATCGTGCGTGGATATATATATGTCCGGCAACAGCGGATTTTCACCGGATGCTGTGGCACAACGTTTTGATGTTATTGATGTGCCGATTTATGTATGTTTGGCAGTAATAGCGGTGGGCGTTTTGTTTAATCTTGTCTATCCCAAGCAGACTGCAAAACAAAAGGCAGAGCGGTACGGTGTGGCATACGTAAACAGCCTGTACGCAAAGGCAGACCTTGCAAATTGCGATATCGGCTTGGCTTATGTGGACAAAACCGCCCACAAAAAGCGTGTGTTATTAAATGCTGTTACTGTAATCCTGCTTGCAATAGGTACTGTTTTGTTTTGCTCTTACGCGTTAAACGATGCAAACTATGACTCTGCAGATGTCAACACCTCGGTTATAAAAGCTACAGTTGCAGGTATTATAAGTCTTGCGCCCGCTTTTGTATTTGCATGTATTGCCGCGTATCTGTTAAGGCCTTTAAGGGTAACAGAGGGCGAGGCGCTTAAAAAGATAGTTTCCGCAGGCAACTGCGTAAGCTGTGACGGTAAAACGTCAGAAAAGGTTGTTCTTATCGTTCAAATCGTCTGTGTTGCTTTGGCAGCAGTGCTTATACTTTATGGCCTTGTCTATGGCGGCAGCGATGCGGTCTTGGCAAAGGCGGTAATGCTTTGTATGGAATGTGTAGGATTGGGGTGATTTGCTATGATAAAGTTTTTAAACACTGCAAAACGGTATATTCCCACCAAGCGCAAGCTTATTCAGCTTTATTTTGCATTGCTGTACAACATAAACTTAAAGGGTTTTACTTCCGGTAGACTTTATAAAGGCGAAAGCAAAAGGTTTTGCGTGCCGGGCATAAATTGCTATTCCTGTCCCGGTGCTGTGGGCGCTTGTCCGTTAGGCTCATTGCAGGGCGCCTACGGTAACGGTAAAAGTACCATCTTTTATATGGGCGGCATTATACTTATGTTTTGCATACTTTTTGGCAGAATGATATGCGGTTATGCCTGTCCCTTCGGTTTGATACAAGAGTTGTTCTATAAGGTAAAGACACCCAAGGTAAAAAAAGGTCCGCTTACCCGTATTTTATCCTACATAAAGTATTTTATCCTTGCCTTTTTGGCTATTATCGTTCCGTTGATGTACGCCTTGCGCAAACAACCCGTACCCGCTTTTTGCAAATACATTTGCCCGGCGGGCACGTTAGAGGGCGGTATAAGTCTTTTGTCCCACAAGGTTAACAACAGCTTTTTTGCTTCTTTGGGCCCCTTGTTTACTTGGAAGTTTGCCTTGCTTGTAAGCTTTATTGTAGGGTCGGTATTTATATTCAGAATCTTTTGCCGCTTTGTCTGTCCCTTGGGTGCGCTGTACGGCTTGTTTAACCGATTTTCTGTGTTTGGCATAAAGCTAAATCAAGACAAGTGCGTTCACTGCAACCTGTGCATAAGCCGTTGTAAGTTGGATATACACAAGGTTGGCGACCAAGAATGTATAAGCTGTGGTGAATGTATCAGCGTTTGTCCTACTAATGCAATTACTTGGAAAGGCTCTGTGTTTAAGCTTCCGCCCAACGAGATAACCGAAAAGTTATCCGAAGATAAAAAGGCGGCGGTGGATAAAAAACGCCGCATAAGCCAAGTTATCAGTACTGTAATAATGCTTGCTGTTTTAATAGGCGCTTTTGTATATTATTGGAACGACGAAGGCGAAACAAGCGCTGTTATAGTTCAAGACGATTTGGAGGAAGGCTTGCCCCCTTACGGAATTGAAGTAGGTGATACTTGTTACGGCACCAAGGCGACCGTGTTTAATAAAAACGGTTTTACCGAAGAAAAAATAGACCCTACCGATTACGGAAAGGTCACAGTAATAAACTTTTGGGGTACTTGGTGCGGTCCCTGTGTTGCAGAATTGCCTCATTTTGATGAAATAGCTCGGGAATATGCAGATGAAGTCGTGGTAGTAGCACTTCATTCAGAGCCGCTATCAGCTAACGCGCCGTCTTTTGTAGCAGAAAACTATGCAGACAGCAAAATCGTTTTCGCAAAAGATGAAAAGGATGCATACCACACTTATCTCGAGTTTGGTGATGCTTGGCCTACCACGTTGGTTTTGGATTCAAGAGGCGTTATAGTTGCCAAATTTGTAAACTCCATAAGTTATGAGCAACTAAAATCCGCAGTAGAAGCGGCTTTGCAAAATTAAATTCACATAACAATTTTTCCAAGAAGCCTGACAACTTTTTGGAGAGCCCCGACAAAAAAGCCTATGGACTTGCTCCATAGGCTTTTAAATTGTAATCGGTTTTTTAAAATATTTATTACGAAGCGTTACCGAAGGAAGCCTCATAATAAGACTCTTCGGAATCCTCAACCACCGCGGATTCTTCTTTGGAAGTTACGTTATCGGTTACGGGGTCGAAGCTATCAATAAGCATGGCGTCAAACTTAAGAATTTGTGCAGCATCAAGGCTGTCAACAAAGCCATCAACGTTAACGTCGGCATTTTCAAGCGCAAGCACCTCAAGACCTATGAGGGAAGCATCATGCTTAAGAACCTGTGCAGCGTCAAGACTGTCAACAGAACCGTCAGCGTTGACATCGCCTTTAACCGCAGAATCAATATCGTTGTTATCGTCCGCGGGTATGGAACTGTTACCTTCGTGGTTGTCTTCCGGAATATTGCCGTTTTCATCAACCACGGTGATCTTAAACTCGGGTGCTGTCATGTAGGTAGAAAAGCCGTATTCATAGTTGTAGTTGTAAAACTCGTGATAAATCCAATCAAAGTCTGAAACGCCTTCGTATACCGCTTTAAAACGTATTTTTACGGTAAACTCTTCGTTTGCGCTCATATCCTCTTCAAAGTTGGCAAAGCCAATGCTTATCTTTTGCATATTTGATTGGCTTTTGTCAATCGCTTCAACGGCACCAAGTCCGCGACCGTCGCCGTAATTACAGCCATCTACCCAATAGCCTTGCACACCAACCAAGGTTACAGTGTCGGTTGTGGCGCTTTCTAAAACAATAAACCTTGTGTCAAAAGCAAACTCAACGGATATAGCGCTTAAATAACCCTCAAAGTCGTATTCGCTCCAATGAAAGACAAGCTCAAAAACCTCGCCCTTAACAACGGTTTTCGGTGCGCTAACTTCAAGCTTACAAGGGAACTCGTTTGGCGATAACTGCTCAAATGATTGGATGTCGCTTGCAGAAACTGCGCAAATATCGGCGCAAAAAATGCAAATAAGCACAAATGCCGTTACAGCACAGGCAAGCTTTTTAGAAATACGCATAGATCCTTAATATTTAACCTTCTACAGGTGCGTCGTAAACGATAGTTACTTCTGTTGCACCGTCAAAGTAGTAATAGTCCTCGGTACCTGTTACGCAAGCCTTAAATTCATTAGCTTCTTGAGAGAATACCGCAACACCTTCTGCGTCGGTCATTTTGGGTGCCAAGCAAGAGCTGTCGGTGCAAAGCTGTACAAGAGTGTTAGCAACGGGGTTACCTTCGGAATCTACAACCTTTACGGTGTAATCAACCAACTCATCAGCGCTTTCAACAATAGATTCAACTGCAGTTTCGTGTTGGGGCACGCTTTCGTTTTGTTGGATATCCTCGTCTTCTGTTTGATCCGCATCGGTGCCGGCTTCGGCTTTATTTTCTTCACCTGCATCAGTGCTTTCGGTTACTTTGTCGGGTTTTGCATTGTCAGCTTTGCTTTCAGAAGCGTCCTCACCGCCACAAGCCGCAAGGCAAATTACAGCGGAAAGTGCAAGTAAAACTACCAATAAACGTTTAATTAAAGACATATTCTTCCTCCTAATATTATCAGCCTGCATAGCAGCACATAAACAACCATGCTACGTCGGGATTGATGTTTGTATCGGGGTTGCCGTTTCTGTCTCGGAATATATATCCCGGGCTGCTTGAATCCCACCAACCAACGTAATCGCCGCGTTGTTTGATTATGTATTCAAGATCTTTGGTAAGGGGATAAACACCGTTTGTTTCGTCTGCGTATTCAATGTACTCAAGCAGACAGCCGGAGTAATCTTCCTTTTTCACAAAATTGCCGTCGTCATCAAAGAAATACTTGTTAACGCCGGAACGGTCAAGCATTGTCTTAAAGCATACCATATAAGCAGGCTCTTTAGTTAACCAAACCATAACAAGGGGACCGTCTGCGGAATTAAGATGGTAAAAACCGTCTGCTTCGTTGTAAACCAAGTTGTATGAATCGGCGGTTAAATCAAAGTTAACAAGGTTTGTGCCTGCAGGCAGAGTGTAGTTTTCAAGAGAAGCGGTTTTTTCATAAATTGTCCAAGGCAAATCAGATAACGAAACTTCGGCATCACCTGTGCGAGTGATGGAAAGCACACATTCACTAATGCCATTCAATGCTTCGATACCTATTACAAGCTGGGTGGTACCTGCGCCGGAGGTGCTTATGCCGGAAGCACTTACGGATATGGAAAGGACGTTGTTTATAACGTCACCAACATTATTGCTTTGTACAAAATGGGGTGCACCGTGATAACCGATAACGGCATTTGCATCAGAAGGCTTAAATTCATACATACCTGCAACGGTAGGGGTAAACACAAAATAGTTCATACCTGCCGACAAGTTTATAAAGGTTGCGCCGGTAACAACGTCATAAGCAGGAAACTCCTCCCCGCCAACATATAAAATGTTAGCTTCACCGTTTAAGCTGTTACAAAGAGTTACAGTGGCGCTTGCACTTGTTGCATCCAGGGAAATGCTTGCCGCATCGTTGAAAAATTCGGTACCTGTAAAAGCAAGCTCTATTGTGTAGGTGCCTGCAGGTAAGGTCTTTGCGGCAACACCGTTGCTGTTGGGAACCTGCATTGCTACTTGTTCGCCGTTCTGCATAAACTTAACAACCACGCCGGAGGTACAAGGGCTACCATCGGGATTCATTACGCTAACAGAAAACTCGATATCTTCCATAGGTGCCTCTTCACTGCTTTCGTCGGTAGAATTAGAAACTTCTGCACTGCTTTCTGTGGGAGTTTCAGCTATTTCTTCACTGCTCTCAATTGCCTCTGTATTGCTTTCGACTGTTTCTTCGTTGCTCTCGATTATTTCTGCGCTGCTTTCCACTACTTCTGTGCTGCTTTCTGTAGCAACATCAGAGCTCTCTTCTTCGGACTCTTCAGCAACGCTGTCTTCAATGCTTTCTACAGAAATACCTGCATCTGTAAAGTCTTCACTTTCAGAAACCTCAATGCTGTTTTCCTTTTTTTCTTCAGATACATCTTCACTGCTTTCCGTAACACTGGCGGTAGGCTCTTTTGCTTTAGAGGAGCTATCGTCGCTGTCGTCACCGCCGCAACCGCTCAAAGTAGCACTCAAGCAAAGCAAAGCGGAAAGTAAAATAATTAAACCTTTTCTTTTCATTATCGTTGTCTCCTAAACACTGTATATGGCTTATGCGCCTAAATAGTTGTAATAGTAGCAAACCTTAAGCCAAGAATACTCAACGCCTTCAAAGGTGTATTTATCCATAAGGAGCTGAAGGATGCTTGCCAACTCTTCATCAACGGGAACACAGCCGTCCTTTACGGAACCGTCTTTTATAATTTTAGAGATATATTCACTTATTTCTTCGGAAAGATCTTCGCCCTTGCCGTGATATTTACCGGCAAGCACATCGTCTATCTGATAAGTTTCTGCATAATCATCATAGCTGTCGCCCCACATTTTTTTAAGATATTCCAAGGTGGCGTCAACGTCGTTGTCGTTAGCTTTCAAGAAGCCTAAAATATAAAGGTCATCTTCGGTTTTGCTGAAATCAAAACCGCCCATGGTTATCATGCCGTTAATCATTACGGGTGCGCCGTTGTCGTCGGTGACAATATTGCCGTTGTCATCGTATACGTTAACGTCGGTGATAGGCTTATCAAACACAGCGGTAACCCCTGTAAAGTCAGCATATATCATACTGCCGTAAATCTGGTTGCCGTTTTCGTCAAGGCCTAAATCGTGATAATAGTAACCGTCGTCCTTAAGGATAGGCGTTATACCGCCGCTAATGGTGTAGTACATTTCAGAGCCGGTAGCATCGGTATCATAGGTGAAGTAACCGGGAGCAGCCGCTTCAAAAAGGTCAAAGCTTGCGCCCAAGTATTCTACATCAAAGTAAATGTAGCCTGTTTCGTATAGATCCCAAAACGCAATATTTATAAAGTATTCCTTGCCGGCTTCCATGTAGAATACCATAGAAACCTCGCCTTCTTCAACAAAGGTTCTTTCGCCGCCGCCGTAAGTATAAAGCTCTTCACGGTTGCTGTTAAAAATCCAACCGTCAACGCCGTTAAGTGACTCGTTATGAGAGGTTATGCGATATGCGCCGCTTGTAGCGGGAACAAATTTCTTAAACATACCTCTGGGCATAATAGCTCTGTCATAATAGAAGAAATTTTCCTCTTTGTCTACACCAAGCACCGCTTCGGTAGCAGAGAAAGTAGCAACACCCTGAATAGGGTCGGTAAGCTGTGTGCCGTCAGAGCCGTAAACCTGATAATACATACAAGCCTTAAGCCACTCGTTTTCGGTGCCGTCAAAGCCTATTGCATCGGATACAACGCCCAAATGCTCTGCCAGCTTGCTGTCAACGGTACAAATGCCTTGAAGAGAAGAGTTGGACGCATAAGAGAAATAATCTACCATGTTGTCATAGTAGCTCTTACCGTCAACCATTATATCGCCGTCATAAAGAATATCCCACAAGGTCTTTTCTTCGTTAAGCTCGGTCAAGTTCATAAGGTTGGCCAAAAGCAAAGGACCGTCTGCGCTGCCTACGTGATAATAACCGTCGGTTTCGTTAAAGAATATCTCCGCATACTCATAGGTTAAGCCGTCATCTGTCAAAACAGCGGCTTTGCGGGGGATATAAGTGGCAACGTCAATATCTTCTTGCTCAACAACACGCATATTCTTAATGTAAACCGTGTCGTCACCCTCGTTGGTGTCAGAGTCCTTAAGATAGCACAGCGCCAACTCATACACGCCGTCCTCGTCTGCTACCCAAGGATAGCAGGTCTTCCACTCTTGGGTTTCTTCGTTGCCGGAGATTTGATATATATCGTCATCGTTTACTATTACGTAAAGTATATCGGAATACTTTTCAGAGGAGGCGATATAGTCAAAGCCTACAGCTTGACCTGCCTTCAACGTAACATCGGCATAGAGTATGGCAAAGCTGTCCTCAAAGCCCTTGTTAGTTGCATAAACACAGGTTTCGCCATCCTTTTCAGTGGTAACAAATGGCCAAGAATATTCCCAATTTTCATCTTCTGTTTCGGGTCTGTATGTAACTTCTATATCTCCGCTGTTAATGGCATTTGCTACGGTCTCGGAACCTTCAAACTCAACGGTGGGCTTAACCTCGGTCACAAGCTCGCCAACGCTTTCGCAAAGCTGCTGTTTATAATCTTCAGCGGTAAAATGCTCAAAAGCGGCAACAAAGGGTCTGTTTGTGGTTATAGCTCCTGCTTCGATAAGACATACAACGCCATAACGGTCAATAAATACAGAGGTAGGGTAACCTGTTATACCAAAGGTATTTGCCCAAGATGCGGGACAGTCAGCCATATAGAAAGAATAGTTGTAGTCCTGCGCAAACATCTTAACTGCGGTAGCGCCGTCAAGAGGGTCAAGGGCGATAACCGCAACGTCGTCGCTGTACTGCTGATACACCTCGTTCATAACGGGGAACTCTGTAAGACACCAAGAACAGGTGGTATACCAAAAGTTAAGCAAAACAAGCTTTTTTTCCGAAAGTATTTCAGAAAGAGTTAAAGTTTCTCCATCAACTGTGGTAACAGAAAAATCATACATAACGTCGCCAAGCTCCATAACCGTGTCAGAAAGGCTCTTGTCGCTGACAACGGAGGAGGTAACGGTTATGTCTGTTTTGGCACCGCTAAAGCTGTAGTACTCTTCGGTAACATAGCCTTCAGGCAGACCTGCAAAGGTAATTGCCATGTCTGCTGTATCATCGGAAATCTTAAGACTTACAGTGCCGTTTTCGTCGGTTTGACCAAATTGCACAAGGTCAGAAAGGCTGCTGTCCTCATATACTAAAACGTCAATGCCGGACAAAGCAAGACCGCCCGCGGTTGCAAGCGTGATGGTGTAAGAGCCTGCTTCTCCTTCCGGCACAGAGCTTGCATCGCTTTCCGTGGTGTCATCTTCGGATTCGGTGCCAACGTCAGCGTCGGCTTCTTCCGATGCACCGGGCTTTGTTGTCGCTTCTTCCTTGCTTACGGTGTCACTAACACCTGCCTTGCTTGTACCTTCTTCCTTGTCACCGCCGCACGCGGTAAATACAGAAAGCACCATAATCATGGCAATAACTAAAAATAAAACCTTCTTAAATTTGCTCATTTTGATCTCCTGTTTCGCCTATTATTCAAATTAACTTTTTCGTCAAAAGTCCAAATAATATAATAACATAGTTTTACATCTGTGTCAACAAGTAAAACTATGTTATTTAAAGCCATTATTCGGTATCTTTTATATCGGCAACCGTAAGGATTCCGTCCCTAACCTTAAAGAATATCTCGCTCTTGCCAAAGAAAAATCCATACACCCTTTCCGCATCCTCTTGGTACGAGGGGCGCGGGTCTTCCGATAAAAGCTTTGTCAGTGCTTCAATGCGGTCGGCGGGTACCTTTGCTTTTAAATGGGGCGGAAAAACAACCTCAAGGGCATAGCCGTATTTTTCCTCTGCAAATCCGCCTTTAGCGTCGGGGCGGCTGTCCGCAAAGGGCAGATACGGCTTTATGTCATATATCGGCGTGCCATCCATTAGGTCGGCACCTGCAACCCGCAGCACTATACCAAGATTAGGGTCTTTATCAATTGCTACAAGCTTAACGCAGGATAACCCCAAAGAATTTGGGCGGTACGGTGACCTGGTGGCAAACACACCAACGCGTTTGTTTCCGCCAAGTCTTGGTGGGCGTACCGTTGGTGACCATCCTTCTCGCTTTGCTTCGGAAAACTGCCATATAAGCCAAAGGTGGCTATAACCTTCAAGTCCTCTAAACGCCTCCTCACGGCTGTATTCGGGCAGAAACACAACTCTGCCCTCCAGCTCCTCCACAAGCCCGCTTTGTCGCGGAATCCCAAACTTGGTGGGGAAATCGGTATGAATATGACCTATAATCTTAAGTAAATGTTCCATAAAAAGCTCTTAATCTTTTAATATTGCTTGGTTAAAACCAAAACATCATCTTCGTCAAAGTCGGTTATTGATTTTTCAAGCTCGTCGTTTTTAAAAATTTCAGCTTTGACGGGTGTTAGCGTAAGTTCGTTTTCGTGTATAATATACTTTAAGGTTAT
>JAZUQW010000258.1:0-5987 GCA_045605905.1 Eubacteriales bacterium | reverse complement strand
TCCTATCGGTCCCGTGGGTCCTCAAGGTCCTTCTGGAAGGGCAGGGCTGCAAGCATACAGCTTTGACGCTGATTCAATCGAAACATTAAGTGACGGTGAAACTATCCCTTTGACAGTGGTTGTAGATGAAGGCGGGACTTTTATCACCGACGCTGATTCAGTTATAACTTTAGCTCCTGGTGATTATGAAGTTATTTATGCCTTGACAACAACCTTGAGCGCATCTGATAATGAGGTTGCCGTTATCCCTGTAATAAACGGTATATCACAAACTCCTTTTGCATCTTTGTATGCCAACACTGCAGGAGAAATAGCAACAGACACGCTTGGCAGAGCTTTTATTATTTCTTCTGACGTTTCGTCAACTATCAGCTTTTTGCTATCAACTGACAGTGAAGATGGTTTAGTTAATAACGTATTTACGGTTACAATTAAGAAATTAGACAGTGAATAAGTTTAAGCGGAAGCGAATAAAATTCGCTTCCGCAATTTTTGTGTATTCCCAATTGAAAAAGTGGACAAACTTACTTTGCAATCATTTGGGAGGCATAACAATGTATAATAAAGTTGATATAAGCGGCATCAACACATCCACATTAAAAGTGTTGTCTGATAGTGAAAAAAAAGATTTATTGTTTAAATGTGCCGCTGGGGACAAATCTGCCAGGGAAAAATTAATAAAAGGTAATTTTAGATTGGTTTTAAGCGTTCTGCAAAGTTTCGCTGGTAGACACGAAGCACCGGACGACCTGTTTCAAGTAGGATGCATAGGTTTGATCAAAGCTATAGATAATTTTGATACAAGTTTAAATGTTAAATTCTCCACTTATGCGGTGCCAATGATTTTGGGAGAAATGCGACGATATGTAAGAGATAACAATTCTGTACGTGTCCCTCGTTCCTTGCGTGACCTGGCATACAAAGCGCTACAAATCAAAGAAAAACTATCACTAAATCTTGGCAGGGAAGCGGCTTTGGAAGAAATAGCGAAGGAACTTAATGTAAAGAAAAAAGATATAGTAAATGCGTTTGATGCAATAAGTGCGCCTATATCTTTGTATGAGCCGGTTTATTCAGATTCATCGGATTCGGTATATATTTTGGATCAAATAAAGGATTCGCAAAATTCAGATGAAGCATGGGTTGATACCATTTCACTAAACGAGGCAATCAACAAGTTGGAGCACAGGGAAAGAAGAATACTTGCAATGCGTTTTTTTAGAGGAAAGACACAAACTGAGGTGGCTGAAGAAATAGGCATATCACAAGCTCAAGTAAGCAGGATTGAAAAAAACGCCCTAGAAAAAGTGCGCAATAAACTTTAATACTTGACAGAAATTTGAAGAATGTGATATATTATCTTTGAGGTGAAGTGGTATGTATGTAGGATGCAATACGCTTTCTTTTATAGGAGAGACAAAAAGTGATATAGAAGCAATTAAACTTTTGGCGGAAGCGGGTTTTAATTGTATTGACCTAAATTTAAACCGTTATAGTGTAAAGGACCCTGTTAATCCATTTTGGGAAAAGTCCGTTGTTGAACAACAGGCTTATGCTGAAGAATTAAAAGGTGCGGCAAAAAATTTAGGTGTTTATATATCGCAGGTTCATGCTCCGTATCCAACATTCTTCCCATCAAAACGAAAAAGAAAGACGGTTGCCGATTATGTAGAAAACACTATTTATATATCCGCGCTTATCGGCGCGCCATACGTAGTTGTGCATCCTCAAGTGCCGCCCGAAAGTAAGACAGAAGAACAGGTTAAGATTGCGATTGAGGATAATATAGAGTTTTACAGAGGTTTTGCTGATTTGCTACGTCAAACAGGGGTAAAGCTTGCCGTAGAAAATATGTTTAATTGGGACTGGGATAAAGACCGTCCGTTGGTGACGGTTGCCAGCACGGCAGAATGTATGCGTTATATGATCGATACGTTAAACCATATGTGTGGCGAAACATTATACGTTGCGTGTTTAGATACCGGTCACGGTATGCTGACAGGCGGCGGCGATCTACCTTATATGGTAAAACAGCTTTCACATAGATTGCGGCTGCTGCATGTACACGACAACGATGGAAAGCGTGATCGGCATCAAGCTCCGTATACCGGGATTATAGACTGGGAGAGTTTTGCACATGCTTTGGCTGAAATTGATTATAATGGCGTTATAAGTTTAGAGGTAAAATCTGATTCATCGGATATTAAAGCGGCTCAAAAATTGTTTGTTTCCGCTGAACGTTTAAGACTTACAGTTGAAAAGGAGAAAAAGAATGAGTTACACAGTAGTAAGACAAAAAGAGCTTGATTTCAGCAAAGTTCAGCCTGCGTATATAAATAATTATGTTTGGGGCGGCGCATACCGTCCCGCGGCTTTTGCCAAGCTTGTTCTTGTAGAGGATAAAGGCTTTGCTTTGCAAATGACATGTTATGAAAAAGCCCCGAAAGCAGTATACAGCAATTATAACGATCCGGTTTGGCTCGATAGTTGCCTTGAGTTCTTTGCATCTTTTAATAACGAAAGCAAGCTTTACATAAATTTGGAAATGAACTCGGCAGGTGCATTTCTCATGGGCTTAAGAGAAAGCAGAGAGTCCAAGAGGGATTCAGCTGAAATAGCTGATATACCTAAAACCAACGTCATCAAAAATGGCGGTACATGGCAAGTAGAGTATTTCTTAAGCTTTGAAGTCTTAGATAAGCTTTTCGGGAAAGTGGACTATGTTTCCGGCTACACTTTTAAGGGTAACTTTTATAAATGCGGTGACGAAACAGATTATCCTCATTTCGGGATGTGGAATCCGGTTGGTACTGAAAAGCCCGATTTTCATCGCCCTGAATTTTTTGGAGAGTTGGTAATAGAATGAAAAAATCGGCATTATATTACTCCGCGTTGACAGATACATTGGCGAAAATTACAGCTACACAAAGTGATAAAATCGCTTTAACGGCAGAAAATGTAGCTCAAACTATAATAGAAGACGGTATAATTTATGTATTTGGATGTGGTCACAGCCATCTTATAGCAGGTGATGTGTTTTACAGAGCCGGCGGGCTTGCAAATGTTTGTGCAATGCTTGATACGGATTTAATGTTGCATAACGGCGCGGCAAAAAGCAGTGCTTTTGAACGCATGGAAGGGTTAGCTGAACACATATTCAAAAGGTATACCCCTACAAAAAAGGACTGTTTGTTTGTAATTTCCAGTAGCGGTATTAATTCTGTACCTATTGAAATGGCAAACATCGGCAGAGAAAACGGTGTATATACCGTCGCCATTTGCTCATCGGCATATTTCGATAAGGAATCGCGCTATTCTTCCGGCAAGCTTTTATATCAATGTGCTGATGTTTGGCTCGACAATTGTGTACCATGCGGAGATGCTGTCGTAGAAATCGGTGATATAAAGATGGGTGCAGTTTCTACAGCAGCAAGTTCCTTAATTCTTAATTCCGTATTGCTGGAAGCGGCGGATATAGCTTCAAAAACAATCGATGTTCCAATCTATAAAAGTGGCAACGTGAAGGGCGGTAGTGAGTACAACCAACAACTTATAGATCGCTATATGCCAAGAATTAAACATTTATAATACCAATAACATAAGGAGTCTGCAAAATGCAGACTCCTTTGTAACTTTTCTTTAATTAGAATTTTTCCATTTTTCAAGTTGAGCGGCTAAAGAGTTGTTAAAACCTTTGTTTTCGCGTTCTTGCTTTGCTAAAAAGCTTTTAACTTCATAAGCACTTGCGCCGTCTTTTTGTTTTCTTGATTCGAAGTCCTTTACTTTTTCGCGATACCCACAAGTACAAAAAAAGCTTCGCTTGTCACCTTCACCGCGTATTTGCATTGTCTTGTGGCATTCGGGACATCTTGCGTTGGTGTTAACGGAAAGACTTCGTCTGTAATGACAGTCGGGGTTAGAGCATACATAAAGTCTGCCTTTTTTTCCATTTACATCAAGCAATACTTCACCGCATTCGGGGCATTGTTCTTTTGTGGCGTTTTCATGTTTGTATTTGTGTGTTGACACTTTCACGCAGTCAATCAAGTTTTGTGTGTAGTGTTCCATCTCTGAGATAAACTTCTTACTATCAGCTTTGCCTTTAGAAATCTGTGACAAACGTTCTTCCCATTTTGCCGTCATTATTGCGGATTTCAAGTCGTCCGGCACCAACTCTATCAATTGAATACCTTTCTTTGTCGGCAATATATCCTTACCGTTTCTTTCGATATAAAAAGAAGAAAACAGTTTTTCAATAATATCCGCGCGGGTTGCGGGTGTACCCAAACCGCTTGTATCCACCAACACTTTGTTTAAAGCTTTGTCGTCTACGGTTGGATGCTCCATAGCTGAAAGTAGAGTCGCTTCGTTGTACCGTGCCGGTGGCTTGGTTTTTGCACTATTGAGTTTTACCTGTTTTACGGGTAAAATGTTGCCTTGTTTAAGCGGGGGCAGGCTTTGGCTTCTTTCGTCGTCATCGCTCTCTTCTTCGTCGGAAACAACAGTACCGTACACAGCCTTCCATCCGTTTTCTAATGGAACTTTTCCTTTTGCATGAAAAGCGTAGCCCTCACACTCGAAAACAAGCTTTGTTTCTTCATACTTAAACGGAGACATAAGAACCGCCAAAAAACGCTTTACAACTAAATCATAAATGCTACGTTCTTTTGAAGACATATCTGCCAAGTTTGGCTTTTGTTCTGTGGGTATTATTGCGTGGTGGTCAGTAACTTTTGCAGAGTTAACAATATATTTTGTTTGTATACTATTTTTTAGGACATCGCGGGCTGCATTGCCATAGGGCGTAAGCAATAGTGCTTTTAATCTTTCACCTAAAGTATCGGCAACATCCTCTGTAATGTATCGCGAGTCGGTTCTTGGGTAAGTTAAGACTTTGTGATACTCATAAAGGGATTGCATAGCACTTAAGGTTTCTTTGGCTGAATAACCGAATTTTTTGTTAGCATCTCGCTGCAGTTCGGTCAAATCGTATGCTGCCGGGGGAGGCGTTTCCCGCTTGTCGCTGACAAGAAACGTTATCTTACCGTGTTTGCTCGTCACCGCATTAACAATCTTATCTGCTTCGCTTGTATCAAACATTCTTGCAATACCATTTTTGTTTTTATAGAAAGCGGATGTTGCTTCTGTTTTTATGTTCACCGTATAATAGTCTTTGGGTCTGAAAGAGTTTATCGCTTTTTCTCTTTCAACTATGAGAGCCAATGTGGGGGTTTGAACACGACCAGCAGATAACGAAGTGTTAAATTTACAGGTAAGCGCCCTCGAAATATTAAGGCCTACTATCCAATCGGCATGTGCACGTGCCTGCGCACTTTTATAAAGATCATCATAATATTTTGCGTCTTTAAGTGAAGCAAAGCCTTCTTTTATTGCTTTGTCTGTTTGGGAAGATATCCACAAACGCTTGGTTTGGCCCTTCCATCCACATTTTGTTATTATCCAGCGTGCAACGAGTTCTCCCTCTCTGCCGCTGTCGGTGGCGATAATAAGCTCGCCTATGTCTTTGCGTTTGGTTAAAGCACTTACTGTTCTGTATTGTTTAGAGGTATTCTTAATTATTGATAACTTCATTTTTTTAGGAAGCATAGGCAAATAATCCATGCTCCATTTTTTGTATCTGTCATCATATTCTTCGGGATCTGACAAGGTGATCAAGTGACCTAAAGACCACGTAACAATATATTTATCGCCTTCAATAAACCCCTCTCCACGCTTTTTACAGCCTAATACACGTGCTATTTCTTTACCTACAGATGGCTTTTCTGCCAAAACTAAAGATTTCATAGCTTATAAAGACACCTTTCATGTTGTATTTTCTAACATTTGCATTATAACAGCTAAAGTATTAATAGTAAATAAAAACATAAAAAATATAGAAAGTTTTTTTATAAAGAACTTGACAAAGGCAATTTTTTATGTTATATTCTTTCAAGTGCCCGATGGTACTATATGCGCCTGTAGCTCAG
>JAZUQW010000257.1:0-3055 GCA_045605905.1 Eubacteriales bacterium | reverse complement strand
AATTATAAAATACATATATTTTTTAAACGTATGTACATCCCAAAACAGGCTGTACACAAGCATACCTATAAGAAAAACAAACCAAAACAGGTAAGGAACAAGAAAAAACTCGTTAAACGGGATGATATCATCCAAAAGGGGATAATACATAGGATAATACTCATCAAAGATAATGAGCCGCTCTATTGCCATAAACACCAAGCCGTACAAGGGCCAAAACAAAAGCAACAGCAAATGTCTGTATCTTGGCGAGCTGATATTGGAAAATCGCAGCTCTTTATAATTGTACATTAGACTTAATTTTCCTTTCGGTGTATGTAGTCACAGATGTTGACCGCGCCGTTACCGGGATAAATAGAATCCATTGCCGCAGACATTCTGTCCATAAGTTTTGGGTTTTTTAAAAGCTGAAGCACCAAATCGGTTATCTTGCCGCTGGTTTCCAAGGCGCCGCCCTTGCTTATAAAGAAGGTGCGGTTATAGGTCTCGCACCCGCCAACGGCGTTTATCAGCACCATGGGCAAGCGCTTGACCATAGACTCGGTACAGGTTATGCCGCCGGCTTTTGTAACAATCATCTCGGCGCTGTCCATATAATAGCTTATATTATCCGTATAGCCCACCACGCGCACATTTTTGCGGGGGAAGGGCAGTGTCTTAAGGCTTTGCTTAAGCTTTTTGTTGCTGCCGCATATTACCGTAAGAAAGGCACTGTCGGGCAGTATTTTTGCCAATTTTTCGGTTATCTGCTTAAGGGGGCCGCACCCCATACTGCCGCACATAAGTAAAATGTTGGATTTATCCTCCGGCAAGCCCAAAGCGCGCTTTGCAGAGGACTTTTTGTATTTTTTGTAAAACGCTTCCCTTACCGGCAAGCCGGAAGCTACCAGCTTTTCTTCGGGAATATACTTGCTTATAAAGTCGCCTTTTACATCCTCGTGGGGGATAAAATACACGTCCATAAGCGTTTTGTCCACGGGGGGGCTGCAGGTATAATCCGTAGCTATAAAGCCGCTTTTCACCTTAAGCCCGTGCTTTTTAACCGCGGTTGTAAACATATATGCAGAAAAAGGGTGGGTAGAAAGCACCAAATCATAGTCGTTTTCTTCAACATCCGCCTTAAGCGCGGCGGCGCCCTTCTTTAAAAAGCGAGCAAAGCCTGCTTCTGATTTTCCGTTTTGGCTTTTTTCCACCAATTTGTAGCCCAAGTTAAACAGCTTTGGCACCTTGCGATATATACGCACGTGCCAGCCACAGATAAAGTCCGACATCCCGCCGGAGATATACGCCAAAGCATCTTTTATCACACAACTGTCGCCCCTTGCCGTAAGCTCGGCGGCAACGGCGGCGGCGGCACTGTTATGCCCCTCACCCGTGTTGCTTGAAAGTATCAAAACCTTCATCGTTTTTCATCCTTTCTCAAGGGCACAATGTCAACGCCGTGGTTCCCGCCGGTGTATGCGGAAAGATAAAAGGCGAAAGAGCATATCATAGCCACGCAGCAACAAACAGAAAGCAAGCCAACATGCCTGTCAGCCATATTGGGCATTATAACAAGCAAGCCCATAGATACAAACAAAACGGTAGTGCATATCTTGCCTGCCCAAAGTGCGCCGTTAAGCATACGACCTTTTTTGAGGTTAAACAGACCCATTACAAGCATAAAGCTTTCCTTAAGCACCAAGATTATAACCACCCATTTAAGCTGGTCCCACCAGCGCAGGCTTAAGAAAAAGAACACTGCTGCCTGTGTAAGCTTGTCCGCAATGGGGTCAATTATCTTGCCAAAGGTGGATATCATATTATACTTGCGGGCGATAATGCCGTCCACCGCATCGGTCATCATAGATGCGGCAAGTATGATGGCGGACACAAAATAGTTATTTTTTGCTATATACAGATATCCGTATACGGGTATAAGTATTATGCGCACCATACTTAATATATTTGGTATTGTAAAAATTTTGTTTTCATAGTTTTTTGTTTCCACAAAACCACCTGACTTTCAACGACCGTAGTTATTTTTCGGATATAAAAGACCTGTTTTTATAAACGTAGTCCGCCCCCGATATAAGGGCAAGCAGAACAGATACCCAAACGAGAACGTCGGCAATAACGGTAAGAATCTTGCCCAAAAGCACCCAATCAAAGCCCCAAGCCGTAAGAGGGGCGATAAGTGCGGCGGTGGGGTAAGCAACCATTACCGCGATAATACATACAACCTGTGATATGGTCTTAAGCTTGCCCCATTTGCTGGCGGCAACGACCACACCCTTGTCGGCACAAACCAAACGCAAGCCGCTTATAAAAAACTCTCTGGAAAGTACAATTATAACCGCAACGGGATGTATATATCCCACCGCAGAAAGCATTATAAGCGCAGACGAAGAAAGAAGCTTATCGGCAATAGGATCCATAAGCTTGCCAAAATCCGTTATAAGCCCATATTTTCTCGCAATATGGCCGTCTATCGCGTCGGTAATATAGGCGCCCAAAAACACCGCCGCAGCTATATACATACTGTAATGCTCCCAGGGCAGGTAAAAGCACGCCACAAAAAACGGTATAAGCGCAATGCGCAATAATGTAAGTTTGTTGGGTAAGTTCATAAAACACCTTTATTTAGCATATATTTGTTTCTGCTTTTTAAACTTTTGTATCAAAGCGTTGTATCTGGGGCGGTTATACCGCTGTATAACAATAAAAACAGCGTTGCCAAGCCCATAAAGGAACCATACAACGGCGCCGCCTGCGCCACTCCATATAAAAAGGCAGGGGAAAGCAAAGAGTATAAGTGCGGAGTGTATCAACTCTGCCACGCAGGTCTCCTTAAGCATAAGCTCTGCCCGTTCCAATGTAAGACCGGTTTTTATCTGCTTTGGAGCCATGCTTTTCTTAAACAGCTTGCTCATATCCGGCACCTTGTCCTTCCAACGGCGCACGCCAAGCTTTGTGTATATTCTGCCGCCGTCTTCCCAGGCGCGGCACCTAAACCAAAAGCCCGTACCGTCAAACAGCCTTCGGGGTAACGCCATCCCTATAAATTGCGAGGCTA
>JAZUQW010000256.1:0-5241 GCA_045605905.1 Eubacteriales bacterium | reverse complement strand
GGCAACAAAAGGATTGGCAACATTAAGCACGCCACCAACACAACCACCAGGGCAAGCGCTAAGCTCTACAAAGGCGGTATCGGGCAATTTACCATCCTCGATTTCTTCAAGTACAGCGATTACATTTTCCATACCGTCTGCATAAATATAGCTATCAGTCAAAAGACCTGCACACTCACCGCCGCTTTGTGCCCAATTTATCCCAACAATGCCTGAACGCATAAGTTGTTCCGGCAAATCCACCTTTTTCAATGCAGCCAAAAGTCTAACATAAATATCGTTTACGGAAAAAACACCATCTATTAAAGACTTCGTGCCACCAACAGGATTTTTGCAAGACGTTACCTTTGCAGGACAAGGGGATATAAAAAATACCCCTATCTTTTCGGGAGCCAGTCCCGATTGTCTCACAGCCTCTTCTTTTGCCATTTGTGCAGATATATGCAATGGCTCAGTTATAGGCAGCACACTGTTGCAAAGATCAGGAAACCTTACTTTGATTAATCGCAAAATAGCAGTGCACGCAGAGCTTATGACGGGACCATCTGTGCATGCGCGTAGCTGATCAAGGCTTTCTCTTGTCAATTGCGAAACCTTTTCCGCTGCAGTAGAAACTTCAAACACTTGATCAAAACCCATGTGCTTGAGTGCGGTCAAAATATAATTTATATCATCGACTATAAACTGACCATACAGAGACGGCGGAACCAAAACCACTTTCCACTCAAAATTGTTAATCATTTCAAAATCGTCGCAAATTGCTTTTTTAGCTCTATTCTGGCAAATTCTTATACACGCACCGCAATCTATGCAACGTTCTGTCTTTATCTTTGCTTTGCCATCTCTGACACGAATTGCTTCTGTGGGACAGTGCTTCATACAATTGATACAGCCCTTGCACTTATCTTTGTCAAGAGTTACAGAATGAAATACTCTGTCCATTACAACACATCCTTTCAGAACAGCTTATGAATTACACACTTTCATATATACGGTTGTGCCAACACCAAGTTCGGTTTCAATACGAAAATCGTCACAGTATTTCTTCATGTTGGGCAGCCCCATGCCTGCGCCAAATCCCAACGCTCTGATTCTGTCAGGTGCAGTAGAATAACCTTCTGACATAGCAAGCTCAACATCTGCAATACCGGGACCATTATCTGCAAGTATCATGGTTATACAATCATCGCACACTTCAACAGTGGCAGTACCTCCGTTTGCGTGTATAACCATATTTATTTCACCTTCATACATAGCGATAGACACACGCTTGATCACATCTCCGGGAAAACCCAAAAGCTTTAAATTCTTCTTAACATCGGCAGAAGCAACGCCTGCGGACATAAAATCGCTACCATCCACCTCATAAGTATATCTTAAAACCTCGTTCATACTGTATCTCTGCCTTCATTTTTTAACCCCGATGTATACAAAAGCCCGCAACTTGTATACATCCTGTAAGAAGAGCGCATTAAAACAATATTAGCTTCCTCTGCCAGGGCGATAATCTGTTCACTTGGATTCTTGCCTCTAACAAAAACCACACATTTCATATCCATCATTTCTGCAGTTCTAACGACTTGCGGATTTACCAAACCGGTTAACAGCACTGCGTGATCTTTAACGTAAGCGAGAACATCGCTCATCATATCCGAACCGCAAGCGGATTTAACTTCTGTATCCAAAAGATCTGCTCTGCAAAGCACTTCGGCATCCAAAACGGACGCAACATCCCTAATTCTCATAACAAATACACTCCTTTAAATTACTAACCACATTATATAACACTTTTCTGTTTTTGTAAACAAATATCTGCATTTAGCAACAAATTACGCTACACCCTTATTTTGCCGTTAAGTATATTTTTATAATCTTCAAGATTCTTTTTTAGCAAAAGAGGAGTGTCAAGTCCGTATGGACACCGCGAAACACACTGCCGACAGTTTATGCAGTTTTCAATATTAAACATCATCTCTTTGCTTTCATCTGATAACCATTGAGCAGAAGGGCTTCTGCGGATGAGTTGTGACATTCTTGCACAATTATTAATTTTGATATCTACAGGACATGGCATACAATATCCGCAAGCGCGGCAAAAACTACCAACAAGCTCTTCCCTATCTTTTTCAATTAAACGCTTCGCGTTTTCATCAAAAACAGGTGTATTTTCGATAAAGCCCAATATTTCTGACAACTCTTCTCGACGCTGAATTCCCCATATAGGCAAAACATTATCGTACTGCAAAATCCAAGCGCAAGCAGCGTATGCATTATTTAAAAGACCTCCGGACAAAGCTTTCATAGCTATAAAGCCTACATCGTTATCCTTGCAAAGTTTTACTATTTCTAAATCTATATCACTTGCCAAATAACAAAACGGAAACTGCAAAGTTTCATACAATCCGGAAACGACCGCTTCTTTTGCTATATGAGGACGGTGGTTGGTTATGCCTATGTGTCTTATTTTGCCTTCTTTTTTTGCTTTATCTGCCGCTTCATACAGACCACTGCCGTCATTGGGTTTGGGGCAAAACGGCGGATTGTGAAATTGGTATACATCTATATAATCGGTTTGCAACAACTCAAGGCTCGTCTCCAAATCTTTCTCAAACCCTTCTGCTGTCAATGCGCCGGTTTTAGTTGCAATGTATACATTTTCACGCATACCGACAAAAGCTTTACCAAGTTTCTTTTCGCTATCGGTATACATACGCGCCGTATCAAAAAAGCGCATTCCGCCTTCGTATGCTCTATGTAACAATTCAACAGCACTTTCCTCTGAAACACGTTGTATAGGCAACGCACCAAAAGCGTTTTGGACAACCTCTATCCCTGTTTTGCCCAATCTGACAGTGTGCATCAAACCGCTCCTTCCCTACTAAAATAGCTACTCTTCTATTTTTGCTTTTTTCTTTACTGCCGCAGATATCCTTTCCATATCAAACTTTAGACTGCGGTCATATTTATATATTCCGTTTTGTTCCTGCTCTACATCGGTAAGTTGAGTGTAGCAAAAGCCAAAAATGTACGGGCTGTCAAGAATAGCATTACAAAGCCCTTCAAACCTTTCGTAAAACTCTTCTAAAGATCTTGGAGCATTACCGTACCCCCAAGCTTTTTCATCAGTAGTGTCAGCCCACTTAATTCCGCCAAACTCACTAACAAAGAAAGGCTCGCCCTCCCATTTTCTACTTTTGTCAACCAAATCTGTTATATTGTCAAAGGGGCGCATATCTTTGTATCTTTGTGCCAACACCATCGGATCTTGATCATATAAGTGCTCATCGAAAATATCAGTCTTTACATGAACATAGCCGGAAGTATCAATGCAAGGCCTGGTACTATCCAAAGCCTTTGTAAGATCATAAAAATGCTTAACAGACTTTCTAAAGGCCATATCCCTACACTCGTTGTGAGGACACCATCCTATAATCGCGGGATGGTTAAAATCGCGCTGTATAATCTCTATCCATTCAGCAGACATGGGTGCTATATGAGCATCACTGGTATCTATACCCCAGTCAGCGTATTCACCCCAAACCATATATCCGTGTATATCACAGTAATACAAAAAACGTTCTTCAAAAACCTTTTGATGCAATCTTGCGCCGTTGAACCCGGCGCGCATAGAAAGCAGAACATCGTTTTCTAACGCCTTGTCCGTAGGAGCAGTATAAATTCCATCAGGATAAAAACCTTGATCAAGAACCAATCTTTGGAAAACACTTTTCCCGTTAAGTAAAAACTTACCGTCCTTTAACGCTACAGTCCTTAAACCAAAATAACTCTTTACTCGATCCTCGCAAAAGCTCAACTCAACGTCATATAACCTTCCGTTGCCAAGTTCCCAAAGGTGCGTTTCGGAAAGTTTGATTTTAACAACGGCAAAACCATTGCTTACAAACTCGCTTCCGCTCCCCATTTCTTTGCCCTTGTAAGAGACTTTAACGTTAAGCACGCCTTCGCCTATAACATCGGCAAAGACTGCCACAGAATTGTTTTCGGAATTTGTAATATATTTTACGCGCGAGATATATTGTTTGCTCACAAACTCCAACCATACAGTTTGCCAAATACCCGTAGTGCGGGTATAGGAACACTCATAGGATTCAAAGCGTGTGGATTGTTTGCCGGTGGGTATTGCAGGAGAGCGTTCATCGTCCTGCACAAAAACGGCTATCGTATTTACCCCTTCCACACACAGCTTTGAAATTTCGAATCCAAAAGAAGCGTACCCACCAATATGTTCACCGGCACATGAGCCGTTTATGTACACAAAGGTTTTATAATCTACAGCACCGAAGTTGAGAAAAACCAAACCATTTAGCTGATCTTTTGACAGCTCAACCGTTCTTTTATACCACACGCCGTACATAAAATCCTTTTCACATATACCGGACAAAACACTTTGCGGGCAAAAAGGAACGGTTATCTTTTTTGATAAATGTACATTTTTCGTATGGAATCCTTTATTAAATCCCTCCGATGAATTGTCAAACTCAAATTCCCATTCACCGTTTAGATTGAGCCAATCATTTCTTATAAACTGCGGTCTCGGATACTCTTGTCTTGGAACACCCATGCTCAAACCTCCTAAAACACAATCTTACATATTAAACACACCATATTGTACACTTACTTAAGATAAAGTATATATTATTAATGACATTTTTGCAAGAGGTTTTGTAAATAATGCCGAATTTTTGTAACAATCTAAATCAATCCCTATAAGACTTATAACTCTTTTGGGGGCACGATAACCAAAAACCCTACCTTAAATGGCAGGGTTTTGCAAAATATACGATATTAATCACAACACGGATCGTCTTTTTTTACTTTGGGTGGTTTTACGCCTTCAGGTGTTGTGTCCCCCAAGCCAGAAGTTTCAGAGAATAAAACGTGTTTTTTGGTCATTTCTACAGCGTCGGTGGGAATAATTATTTTTGAGGCTGTCCCATTTGACAACGCAACAAGAGCTTCAAACTTTTTAAGCTCAAGCACAGCATCATCTGCTTCAGCAGCCTTAAGCGCGGCAAGACCGTCAGCCTCGGCCTTCTTAGCCAAATATATCGCCTTTGCCTCACCCTCTGCCCTGGCGATGCGAGCATCTCTTTCTCCTTCTGCCGCCAAGATAAGCGCTTGCTTATCACCTTCTGCTCGAGTAATAACTGCAACCTTATGACCTTCTGCTTCAAGCAAAGTTTCACGCCTGTCGCGTTCCGCCTTCATTTGCTTTTCCAT
>JAZUQW010000255.1:0-1635 GCA_045605905.1 Eubacteriales bacterium | reverse complement strand
GTTATTAAAATCAAAAAATGATATCAATTCTTCTGCGCTATCTAAAACGGGCACACCGCATTTTAACAATCGATCTTTGCTTTGATGACCGGCGGCTATCAAAACGCACTCTACCTCCATAGCCATAGCGGTTTCGTAATCGTGTAGCGTATCTCCGATAAACAGCACACGCTGTGGTTTAACTTTTTTTACCCACTCCTTGCCCAGCTCCACTTTGCTGACAGCGTGAAAATCCTTAAGCGCCAGCAGCTCCTCAAAATAATCACCTATCCCTAAAGCCTTAACCTGCTCTTTAAGCATACAGAACTCTGTTGCAGATAGAATATATTGGGGTAAATTCAACTCTTTAAAATACTTAAGTACGTCGCACACCCCTTTGCAGATACCGCAGTTTTCTGCCGCCGCTTTGTATAGCTTTGACCATTCAACCGCCATAACGCCGTAGTCTTCTTTTGTAAAATCAAACCCAAGCTTTTCATAGTATTCTTTAATGGGAAAACCAAAAACTGCCAAATATTTATCTTTATCTACAAAACCAAGACCACGTTTTTTCATCATTGTATTAAGAACATCGATACAAGGAATAAGGTCGTCAAGTATTGTACCGTTGAAATCCCAAACAATATGAGAGTACTTCACATATATCACCTCACAATGCATTTATTATACACCATTACTAAAAAACTTGGTGAATATTTTGTAAAAATGCATAATGTTTGTATTTTTATCAAGTTTTTTTGAAAAAGCTATTTACAAAAGCAAAATAGTGTGATAAAATACGACTAACACCTATGGAGGAAGTAATATGTTCGATAATCGTGTGTTCGCTTACGCATACTATTATTACCGCAGCTATTATTGTTGTGGTTAATTTGCGTTGGCTAAATACGGACGGACATATCCATACTTAAGGTCGTATATGTTTACGGGGTGCTGCCAATGCGCGGCACCTATTTTTTTGTGCAAAAAAGGAGAAGAACAAAATGCCGATTATTGATTTGCTTGAACGTAACAGTAACCTATACGGTAGCCATTCCGCATTGGTAGAGCTTAATCCCGAACAACAGCCCCGTCGCGTTGTATGGAAAGAGTATAACCTTATCGAAGCGACTGCATATACCGATTTTCGTAAGGAAATAACTTGGGCAGAGTTTAACGAAAAAGCTAACCGATTTGCAAACTTTTTGCTTTCGCGCAATATCAGAAAGGGAGATAAGGTTGCAATCCTTCTTATGAATTGTTTGGAGTGGTTGCCCATATATTTCGGCATCCTTAAAACAGGTGCGTTGGCAGTCCCTCTTAATTTCCGCTATGCCGCTGACGAAATCCGATATTGCCTCGATTTGGCAGAGGTGGATATGCTTGTTTTCGGTCCGGAGTTTATCGGAAGAGTTGAAGAGGTTGCAGAGGATATAGGCAAAAACCGCACACTGATTTACGCAGGTGAGGGAATGTGTCCCACCTTTGCCGAGGGAAAAAGAACGTGGACACCGTTGACCATTCCGAGGCCTGCTCTGAGAATGGGAACTACAACGACGGAATCATCCTTTATGACCTTCTGAGTGCATGTTTCCAAGGGAGTCTTTACCTGACGTTCAACTATTTCAACGCCCTCCTTCATGCTTTCAAATGTCA
>JAZUQW010000254.1:0-3451 GCA_045605905.1 Eubacteriales bacterium | reverse complement strand
GCGGTCTTGGTGTGGCAAACGGTTACTGTGCCACCTGCCGCCAGCAACAACAACGCCATTGGCTTGCCCACTATGTTACTTCTGCCGACCACCACACATTCTTTGCCTGCGGGGTCTATGCCATACTCCTCAAGCAAACGCATGATGCCTGCGGGAGTACAGGGCTTAAAGCCACCACGACCCAAGGTTATCTTGCCAACATTGTAAGCACTGAAAGCATCCACATCCTTGTGGGCAGAAATGCGCTCTGTAACTGTCTTTTCATTCAGGTGTTTTGGCAAAGGTAATTGCACCAATATGCCATCCACAGTACTGTCTGCGTTAAGATCATCAATAAGAGCAAGCAAAGACTCTTCGCTTGTATCGGCAGGGAGAGTATGCATAAGACTTTTTATACCTGTTGTTATGCAGTCGTTATGCTTGTTGCGCACATAGATTTGAGATGCAGGGTCCTCCCCTACCAAAACCACTGCCAAGCAAGGCTGTCTTTTACCATCGGCTGCAAGCTTTGCTGTGGTTTGGGCGGTTTGTTCTTTAATTTTTGCGGCAAGTGCCTTGCCGTCAAGTATTGTCATCAGCGTTTTCCTCCGTTATTGCTTTCGCTTCATTAAAGGTTGTTATCTCTATTTTGGAACGTCGATACAAATATATATGGGCAGCTACAGCCACGGCGCAGCTTAAAAAGCCCAAGAACACCATAAGCTTTTGGTTTCCTATCATAAGGCTGTCGCTACGCAGAAATTCTATCCACCCTCTGCCGAAGCCGTACCAAGCCACATAAAATGTGAAAATTTGACCGTCAAACTTTTTATTTCTATAAAGAAGATTTGCGATTACAAAGCCTATAATATTCCAAAGGCTTTCGTAAAAGAAAGTGGGATGGCAAACCTCGCCGTCAACGGTCATACGCCACGGAACACTGTTTACACCGTAACCAACGCCGAAGGCTTCACCGTTCATAAAGTTGCCCCATCTGCCGATGGCCTGGGCAAGCATTACACCGGGACAAATAGCATCAAAATACTTAAGGGCGTTATGCTTTTTAATAAGTGAATACACAAAAATAGTTGCCGCGCCAAAAATGATACCGCCGTAAATGGCAAGGCCGCCTTGGCGGATATTTATCATCTCCACAAAAGAGTCATAGGTATTCAGCCTTGTTATAACATACAAAAATCTTGCGCCGACTACACCGATGGGAACTGCAAAAAGGGTTACGTTAAGCAGGTCATCCTCCAAAAGGTTTTCGGTGCGCTTGCCGCGCATTAAAAAATACGTAAAAGCGGAAATTATGCCCACACAAATAATAAGGGCATACCAACGAATATCAAGACCGTCAACGCCGAAAGCGTTTTCAAAAGCAACAGAATTGACCGTAAACTCGTCTATACCTAAACCCGGGAAACTAATCCTTACGCTATCAGCCATTGTTACCCTCCTTGTTGTATATTACGGAAATGGCACAGCGGTCACTGCGATATTCTGCTGTAAAGCGCGCCTTTACCGATTGATAATCCGCATTACGCAGAAAGTCTGTATACCTTAACAAGTCACCGCCGTCAAAAACAAAACCAAGAAAGGCGTTGGCGGTATCTTCGGTACCGTTGTAGGCCTCAAGAGCAGAGGAGTAGCAAACTTTTTTTGCACGCTCGAACTCATCCTCGATGCAAAACGCCTCTTTTCGATTATCAAGCTCTTGTTTAATAAGCTCATAAACCTCGTCGGGATTAGCGCAGGAACCATACAGCATAACAAACGCGGCGCCTGCTTCGTTACTGTAACCGCAAGAGTAGCGGTCGCCAAGCAAGCCCGACTCATAACACTTATTATAAAAGCTGCCGCTTTTACCGAAGATTGCCTGCACAATTATCTCATTTTCTGCTTCTGCGCGCATAAGCTCATCACCGTTTTGAGGCGGAGAGCATTTTATGCCCACAGCAAACAAAGGAGTAGCTACATCAAGAACCGCCTCTGCACGAGGTGAACGAATTTCTGTAGGCTCTTGCGGGCGCAAGCGTACAAGCTTTGCAGAGCTTGAAGGCTTTACGCATCGGGCAGCTATATCCGCAACGGTTTGAGGATCCACATCGCCGCAAACACAAAGTGCCATATTTTCGGGAGTGTAAAAGCTGTGATGGCAGTCATACAAAAGCTTTGGAGTTATCTTTGCTATTGTTTCTTCCGTACCCGCGGGGTCTGTGCGGATTGGGTCATTATGATATAAAGCGTCTAAAAGAGCAAAATGCATTTTCCAATAGGGGTCATCCATATACATACGTATTTCTTGGGTGATTATGGGGCGCTCTTTCTCTACGGATGCATCAGAAAACACAGGCTCGAACACCACTTTAAACAACAAGCTTAAGCATTGTTCGAAATTGTCGGTGCAGGAAAACAGGTAGCAGGTTTTTGCCGCCGCCGTATAAGCGTTTACATTGGCGCCAAGCAACGAAAACTGCTCGAAAGCATCGGTACCATCCGGATTGTCAAACATCTTGTGCTCTAAATAATGGGCGGTGCCCGCGGGCAGGCTTATAGTTTTTCCGTCGCTTATAAACTGCGTATCCGAAGAGCCAAAATTTACTGCTATTGAGGCGTAAACCGTTGACATTTGCTTTGGGATAACATAAACATCCAAGCCGTTGATGTTGCATTTATAATATTTTTCTTCCAGAGCGGTGTTTTGATATAGCTTTAGCATTGTTCACCGCCTCCTTCAAGCATATAAAATGTATCGGGTACAATATCCTTTGCCGCGTTGGCAATATCCTCGGCGGTGGTTTTTTCTATTCTTTTTGCCATCTCGGCAGGGGATATGGCAAGCCCCAAACCGCGGCGAGTAGAATACCAGCCGATTATTGCCGAAGGGCTGTCGGTTATCTCTTTATAGGCGGTAAGTGCCGCCGCCTTTGCGCTTTTAAGCTCGCTTGCCGTGATATTGCCATTTTTTAAGTCATCTATTTGTTTAAGTATGGCTTCTTCTGCTTTTTTTCTGTCTGCGGCGGCTATGCCTGCAGAAACTATAAGCAGACCCTTTACCCCATCCAACAAGGGATGGCAATAATAGCAAAGCCCCATTTTTTCTCTGACATTTACAAAAAGTTTACCCGAGGGAGAGCCCAAAACGTCACAACCCAAAAGCAACGCGCTGTAGTCCTCATCCTTAATGGAACGGTTGGTACGAAAGCCCATGCAAAGACGGCTTTGTACCGCATCGGAAGGCTCGGCAACATATTTTACCGTTTCGCCCGCGTTTTTTACCTCGGTATCAAATAACTTGCTTTGCCTTGGCGCAAAGGGTAAATATTTATTACAGTAATCCCTTACGGTGTCAGGATCTTCTCTGCCCACAAAATAAATACATACAGGGGGTTGGGAAATAAGGCGGTCGTAGCTTGCCTTTAGTTCTTCGGGAGTGATGGACTCCAGAACTTCGACGTCGCCCGCGGTG
>JAZUQW010000253.1:0-11875 GCA_045605905.1 Eubacteriales bacterium | reverse complement strand
CGTGCCGCTGTAGTAACCGTTCCAACTGTCGGTGCTTTCCATACTTGAATCTTTTATGAGGTTTACTGCAGGGACACCGCTGACGCTGTCCTTGGTTATGGTGTGGTTCTTTTTAGAGCCCTGTACAGTAGGCGAATACGCAGCATTGCTTGCACCGTAGACCTCGGTTTTTGCAAGATTTGTGGAGTAGGCGCTGACGGTCCTTCCATGGTCGTCGAATACGTAATGGGTAAGCAAGTCGTCGGCATTTCCATGATTGTCATCATTACCGCTTGTACGGACCGCCGTTGTTTCGTTGCCGTAGACGAAGCTTACTTTTTGACCTGTGGCGGAGGAGGTTTCTTCGGTAACAGAGGCTACCATTGCATAGCTTGCAGAATAGTTTTTGCTTGTGTTGTATTGGTAAAGAAGTTTGTTGCCCGTTGCCGTATCGGTTACTCTTTGCAATCTGCCAGCAGCGGTATACGTAAAGCTGCAATTGCCAACGCCTTTGCTGTGAGTTATTGTTCTGAGAAAACCTGAATAGCTGCTGCTTGCCGTTCCGTTATATGTTGCAGAATAACTAAATGTAACATATTCAGACGTATCTTGTTCGTTGATTATCTTTTGCAGTGCGTTATTGCTGTTATAGATAAAAGTGAGCTGCGTTGCATTACTGCCA
This sequence comes from Eubacteriales bacterium, assembly GCA_045605905.1. Lineage (GTDB taxonomy): Bacteria > Bacillota > Clostridia > Oscillospirales > CAG-382 > SIG636. The sequence goes on along the minus strand of JAZUQW010000253.1, from coordinate 11,214 downwards.
CCGTTAGGCTTGTAGCTAATAGAAATTACTCTTCCATTGTCGTAGTTATATGTCCTCGTATTGCCAAATGGATCTTTAATTTCATACAACTTGCCTTCGCTATTGAATTTTTTTGTGTTGCCTACACTGTCGCTCATTGTATATATGCCGTTGGATTTGGTTATGGATAAATCATATCCGTCCTCGCTTATATACTCACTGTCGCCGTTGAAGTTATAAAAATATAATTCTGTGCCGTCGGCATCGTTGTAAATATACCATATAATATTGTCATCAATTTCTTTTTCTCTTACGCTCTCTTGAATGGACAGTTTGAAGCCCTTACCGACTTTCATATTAGTATAGTCTGCAGTGTGAATGTCGCCATCAACATTAGTGTACTGTTGGCTTGTGTAATGAGAATTGTATACGTGGGATACCGTAAGCGGAAGTATTTCTCCGTTGGCGGTGATGTCATCGTGCACAAACACAAGGTTCCCCGTAAACAGGTTTACTGCGCCTGCACCTGCCGCGCCTGCGCTTTGGGTGTTGTAGCTCCACCTGCTGTCAAGGCCTTTGGTATCACGATAGGAGATCGTGATACTCGGGCGTTTTTCTGCATTTTGATAATTAACGGTTGCAAAAGCGACATAGTTGTTATCATCAGTTGTAAGCAGAAGTCCTCTGCTGCAATTACTGTCGGCATTGCTTTGTTCAAACCATTCATGTGCAACAGAAGTGAAATCAAACGTGTAATCTGTACCCGCAGCGGTAACCTTTTTGTAATCCACCACCGTTTCTCTATAGCTCGGCCTTGTAGCGTACGTAAGTGCCTGGTGATTCCAATCCGAAGTAACTGCGTGAAGAGTTACCGTTGTTGTACCTGAATATTCATGTGCGTACAGTTCAAGCTGTGCTTTAGTAACAACACTTCCTTCAGGTATTTTAAATAGATCAACAGGGGAGCTTTCACTTTCGCCCTGTTGGGCTACACCAATTAAGCTGTCATATCTTTTGCCGTTACACACCCCCACGTGCATTAACGCTGCTTGCCACATAGATGTATCTGTTTGGTTAGTGTATACATCGGCATCTTTTATTCTGTAATACAAATATTCATTGCTTTTTTCCAAAGTGGGATCGATAACAACAGGGAAATTTCGTTTATTGTCATTTATCCACTCCGCATCAGCGGTAACAGTTACTATACACCCGGTTGCCGTTTGAGTAAGATTGTAACTTACCGCAGCTGAAGTGTCTCCTGCATTGTCATACATATATCCCACAGGAATATAATACATTATCGCGTCAGTATCCTCGTCTGTGAATACGATGCTGCCGTCAGAAAGCTGTTCGGCATTTAATCCTGTGAGAGAAAAATTAAAACTATATTCATAGCTGTCTGCTTTTTTATGTACGATTATGTCTTCTTTTACCGTATTCCCTGCGGCTGTATATCTGATATGAGCATTGTCAAAAACATTCGAATACAAAACCGTAGAGCTATAGTTCTCTATAGTTATTATTTCCTCATATTTATCAGCAAATTTCAAACCGGCACTGCGAGGTGACTGCACAACCCCAACGTTTTTATTCGCGCCGATGATGCTCATCTCAAGCTTGTTGCTGCCTTCAGCAAAACTTACGACATTACCGCTTGTGCTTTGACCGAATTTCAAACCGACAGGATTAGAGGCGGTTGTAAACACAGGAGCTTCGTTTTTGGAAACGCTACCTAATACTGCTGAATAAGAAGAAAAAAGTGAAAGGCTGTTATCATATTCTACCCATTCACCTTCATCTTGGTAGTGCACTTCGTTTGCATACTGAACCAAACGGTAACTGCCATCGCTCATTCTTATGGTTTTACTGCTTGCAGTTCTCTTGGATACATCTTCGCCAAGGGCAGTTACCTCCGTACTTGCCGTAGACAAAACGTTATTTGTGTCTTCTATTTTGTCGGATGTCAACTCTGAAGCGCCAATTTTTAAGCTGTACACTTCTGCTGGGATTACATACAACACCATCAGCATACACATAAATACGGATAATATCCTTGCGAAACCTTTCATAAGTAATACTTCCTCTCTTTAAAAATAATATTCACGGCGGACTTTTACCGTACAAACTCTTAAAGGAACTGCACGGCTTATCTAAAACCAATTACTGTCCAAATCTTAAATTATTTTATCTATGGACATCGGACTCTCCCCCTAACAATAATAATCTAAAGTTATTCTTTCCTGCCCAAATTTTCTTCTTCTGCTATATAATGTCAAAAACTTTTAATTCGTCTATAAATTTATTGAAAATTTAATATTTGCGCTTGAGATTGCAACAATAATAACGCGCGATCGTAAAAGATACGTTATGCCTAACACCGCAAACAACAACGCTAATAAAAACACAAGAGGTATAACAGCAAGTGATACTTGGTGGTACGTAAACGTTATCCACAATTACGGCACAGATTTAATCGTTATCACCACGCTTTAGGCTTAAAAAAGGTGTGACCGCAGTTTGACCTCATATTCCCCCGTCGCTTTGCAACTAAAACGAAGCGAACGCTTTTATTAATCAGTAGATGCGTCTTCGAAGCAACAGAGAGAAAAAAGAACCGAGAATTATGACAATTCGTGCGTGTTGTGTCGCAAATCAAAATCCATGTGGTATACTTTAGTCACAAACGAAAGAAACACCCCCGAAGCAAAAATGCAAGCAGTCGTATTTTAACAACTGCTTGTTTCCATCCTGTTCTGTTTTAATTTTTATCACAACTACCTACAAAGAGCCATCAAAGCATAACGAAAAATCCGAACCCTTCTCCAACAGGATAAAGGTTCGGATTTTCACTGTCTGGTGCGGCTGATGGGACTTGAACCCATACGGTCTCCCACACGCCCCTCAAACGTGCGCGTCTGCCTGTTCCGCCACAGCCGCATACCATCTTATTCTTTGTCCGCAACAGCGAACATTTACATTATACTTGTTTTTTTGCCTTTGTCAATACCTAAAATGAAATTTTTTAAAAAAAGTTTGACAACGCGGTTTTGAAGGTATACAATACCTACATCAAGCAATAGGAGGGCCGATATGGTTATAGATTTTCATACTCACGCTTTTCCCGATGCTCTTGCACCCAGAGCAATAGCGGGGCTTTTTGAAAGTGCCGGAGGTAAATATACGCCTTGCCACGACGGTACCGTTAACGGTATTAAAACCAATATGAAAAAGTTTGGCGTTGACATATCGGTTGTTCAACCCGTCATAACCAAGCACAAGCAGACCGAAAGCCTTAATAAATGGGCACAAAGCATAAATGAAGGTAATATTATATCCTTTGGCGGCATTTATCCCCATAGCGACGACCCAAAGGCGGATATCGATTTTGTATGCTCTTTGGGTCTTAAAGGGCTTAAATTTCATCCCGAATATCAGAATTTTACCGTGGATACCCCCGAAATGATCAGGGTCTACGATTACGCTTTAAGCAAAGGGCTTATACTTTTGTTCCACGCAGGCTTTGATATAGCATACAAGCCTCCGTTTAGAAGCGGACCTGCGGCATTTAGACGTATTATGGATGAGCTGAAGGGCGGTACAATAGTTGCGGCGCATATGGGTGGTATGTATGAGTGGGACAGTTCTGAAGAGCTTTTGGCGGGCACCGGCATATACCTGGACACCTCTATGGGCTTTAACGAATACGGCGATGAACGCTTTATTCGCTTGGTTAATGCTATTGGCAGTAAGAACATCCTATTTGGCTCCGATTCACCGTGGAGCAATGCCGGCGAAGAGATTAAACGCATCAACGCCCTGCCTTTGACCAAGGAACAGAAAAACGACATATTGGGTTGCAACGCAACAAGAATACTTAACATATAGCCAATCACCTCAAGGAATCTCACAATTTCTTGGGGTGAGTATTAATATATTTCCACAGATAAAAAGTCGGCTATTTCCGCTACGCCCTCGTATACGTTACAATCCACGGCATAAATTTTAACCCCTGCCCTCTCCGCCTCTGCCAAGGCGTCGGCAAACTCGGGATGTGTTGCACGGTTGGGACGAAGCAAACGCACACCCTTCATTTGCACCACAAAAAGCACAGCCGCGCCTACACCCACCTTTGCCAGCGCCGCCAGCTCCTTCAAATGCTTTACTCCGCGCTGGGTGGGTGCATCAGGGAAATACGCGACACCGTCTTTTTCCAAGGTAACACCTTTAACCTCTATGTATGTTACCTTATCTTCTGCAGCTGCACAAAAATCAAAGCGTGAGTTGCCACAACTTACCTCGCGGCGGAATACGGTACCTTGTGGAAATATACCGCTTTTAGACAACCACTCTGCCGCCATGACATTTGGAGCTACGGAATCCATGTTAATGAAAGTTTCTTTGCCGTTTTTATCCTTTTTTATGACCGCCACAAGGTCGTAAAGCGTTTTGCGGCTTGGGTTATTTGATTTTTCCAAAAACACGGTACAACCCTCCACCAACAGTTCTTTACATCTGCCTGTATTTTTTACGTGTACTGTTTGTAAAACACCGTCAACATATACCTTGGCAATAAAGCGGTTGGGGCGGCTATGGAATACACCCTTTGTTATGTTGCTGTAGCGCATAGGCTCACCTCGCGGATATTATAGCAAAGATTTTACAATAAAACAAGCCGCAGTTATTTGTTGACTTTTGAAAAACGCTGTGTTATACTACCCCACGTCAGCTTTTGCCGTTTCTTTATCAAACGGCTTTGGCTGTTTTTTTTGTGAAAAACGGAGTGGATGTTTATGAAAAACAAGTTTAAATTTTATTCCGAGCTTGCCTATTTGTTTGGTTTGGTTATACTCTCCTTCGGCGCGGCGCTTATGACAAAGGCAGACTTTGGCGTTTCTATGATCGTTGCCCCCGCATATATTTTATCCGAGGCTATTTCTTTTTTGAGCTTTGGGCAAGCGGAATACACCCTGCAGGCAGTATTGCTGATTATAATGATTGCCGTTATACGAAAGTTTAGGCTTTCTTTCCTGCTGTCATTTGTCACGGCGTTTTTATACGGGCTTTTGTTGGATGGGTACCTTTATTTGCTTGACGGCATTTGTTGGGATCCTATTTATACACGGATCGCCGCCTATTTTATAGGGCTGGCGCTTACGGCTGTGGGGGTTGCGTTTTTCTTTCGCACCTACATATCACCCGAGGTTTACGAGCTGGCTGTAAAAGAAGTATCTGCGGGTTTTAATATCCCCCTTAACAGATTTAAAACTTTTTACGATTGCGGAAGCCTGGTGGTAAGCGTTGTGTTTTCTTTTGCGTTTTTTGGATTTGGAAATTTCGTAGGCATCGGTTGGGGCACGCTGTTTTGTGCCCTTGTTAACGGTTGGCTGATAGGCGCCGTAAACAATTTTTTAGGCAAGCGTTTTGATTTTACCGACGGTTTTAAGTGGCGCAAGTTTTTTGAATAGTCTTATATTCCGTTCCTTTCTGTTTTATGTAACACGGCAAAGATGTGGTACATAAACTGTAGCAGAAGGGAGGAAAGACAATGAGCTGCTTTGACTCTTTTTTCGGTAATCAGAGTTGTTGGATAATTATTCTGATTGCAATAGTAATTGTTTGCTGCTGCTGCAACTAAACACATATTTTAAGGCGGGGCTGTTTTTTCTTTTTTAAGGGAAAACAGCCCCTTCCTTTTTGCATATTTTTATTGTAATTTGTGGGTGAATATGGTATAATGATTCGATTACAATAGATTATACAGAGGGTTTGGTATGAAAAAGTTTTTATTTATGATCCTTGCTTCATCGATGCTGTTTACCTGTGCGTGCAGTAATATATCTATGGAAAATAACGAGAGTGAGCTGTCAAAGCGCGACGAAAATACGGTTATTGTTGACGAAAGCAAAACGGAAAGCACCCCATCGGAACAGGAAAGCCAGGTAACAAGTACACCCGAAAGCATTATCGATGACTCAAGCAATGCTTCGGAGGTTGTTGACACACCCAACACCACAGAAAGCACTACCGATGACTCAAGCAATGCTTCGGAGGTTGTTGACACCTCCAACACCACAGAAAGCACTGCCGATGACTCAAGCAATGCTTCGGATGTAATAGTTGATGACCCCGATTATACCGTTGACTATGCAGTAGAACTGACCGAAGAGGAGCTTAATTGCATAAACGCAGGCTCTGATGGCTCTTATTTACTGCTTGTTAACAAGGAGAACAAACTGCCGGATTATTTTGAGCCCGAAAATCTTGTGGATATAAGAAAAACCCGCAGTGACCGCGCACCCGAAAAGATGGTATACACCGCCGAAATGGCTCTTAACGCTTTCTTGAAGGAGGCGACTTACTACGGATACGGCGATGTTACCATAACCAGCGGATACCGCAGTATAGCAAAGCAGGAAACATTGTTTAACTACTACGTATCCCAAGAGATGGCATCGGGCAAGGATAGAGCGAGTGCCGAAGCGGCAGCAGCTGTGTATTCCGCTTATCCCGGCACAAGTGAGCATCACACAGGGCTTTGTGCCGATATGCATAATCTGCCTGCGGCAAGTCAAAGCTTTGGCAGTACCGAGGCGGCAAAGTGGATGGCGGCAAACGCCCACCGCTTTGGGTTTATTTTGCGTTTTCCGCAAGGGAAGCAGGATATTACAGGATATATGTGGGAGCCGTGGCATTTTAGGTTTGTAGGCAGATACCACGCAACTATTATATACGAAAACGGACTTACCTTGGAAGAATATCACAGTGCTGAAACGGAGGTAGGATAATATTAGCTGGTTGGATAAATTTACGCCCGACAGGATGGAAAAGGATGTAAGCGCTTATCCTGCGGAGTTTTTTATAAACAAAGGTATTGACAGGGTTGTGTTTGACCTTGACAATACCATTGCACCCTACGACAAGCCAATCCCTGACAAAAACGCCATAGACTACATACACAGCCTGCAAGAGGCAGGTATTGAGGTAATGCTTGTTTCTAACAATGACGAAGCACGTGTTAAGCTGTTTAACAAAGATTTAGGCCTGTTTGCAGTACACAAGGCAGGCAAGCCCGGCGTTGAGGGGATAAAAAAATGCATTGCGCAGTCCAAAAACAAAGGGGGGATTGCTTTTGTTGGCGACCAGATATTTACCGATTGCCTTGCGGCGCGCCGCATGAAGCTACCCTGTTTTTTGGTGGAGCCGATACAGCCAAAAGAGACCCTGTTTTTTAAGCTTAAGCGCATAGGCGAAAAGCCGTTTATCAGAAGATACAAAAGAAAGGTGAAAAAAGCATGAAATTTACCGAACTTACCGTATACACAAACACCATTGGCAGTGAAGTTGTGGGGGGCATAATAACTGCCGCAGGTATTAGCTGCTATTCTGTGGAGGATCCCGCGGATTTGGAGGCTTTGCTTAACGACAACACCGTACCCTACGACTACATAGAAGAAGGCTTGCTTAATAAAACCGAAGGAGAAACCTTGGTTAAGGTATATATATCACAGAATGAACAAGGCACCGCACAGCTTGCCCGTATTAAACAGGGCATTGAGGCCGTGGAGGGTGATTGCTTTGGAAGACTGCACATTGAAGAAGCCATCGTTGATGACGGCGACTGGGCAGACGGCTGGCGTCAGTATTTTCATCCGTTGCCTATAGGCGAAAGGTTTATTGTTAAGCCCACTTGGGAGGAATGTGAGCCGGACGGAAGAATTGTATTGGAGATAGACCCTGCGTCCTCTTTCGGTACGGGTCAGCACGAGACCACCGCCCTTTGCCTTAGAGCCTTGGAAAATATTGATATTACGGACAAACGCGTTTTGGATATGGGTTGCGGAAGTGGTATTCTTGGTATAGCCGCCGCAAAATGCGGGGCAAAAGAGCTTGTGCTTGTGGACATAGACAGTGTGGCTGCCACCATAGCAGAAGAGAACCTAACCGTCAACAATGTACAGGATAAGTGCAAGGTTTATTGCGGAAACGTAATTACTGATGAAAAGCTGGCTAAAACCGTGTTTAACGGGGAATACTCTTTAATACTTGCCAACATAGTTGCCGATGTTATAAAGGGAATGGCTGATATGTTTTACAGGTCGTTGGCTGTTGGAGGCACTCTTGTTTGCAGTGGAGTTATCGGCAGCAGACGGGCTGAAGTAGAAGCCTTACTTGAAAAAACAGGCTTTAAACTTATAGGTACAGACGAAGAAAATGATTGGGTGGCGATTAAATGCACGAAATAGAGAAAAGGATGCGAGAGCTGGAAAAACAGCTTGAATATCACTCTAAAAGATACTACGAGGATGATTCTCCCGAGATAAGCGACCGCGAATATGATATGATGTTTGCGGAGCTAAAGTCTTTGGAGGAAGAAAACCCTACCCTTGCTTCGCCTAACTCTCCCACCAGCCGTGTGGGCGGTGCGGTAGCAGAAAGGTTTGAAAAGGTGCGTCATCCTGTTTCTATGGGTAGCTTGGCAGATGTTTTTTCTGTAGAGGAATTGGTTGCGTTTTTAGATAAGACCGCCCCCGAAGCCACCTATACGGTAGAATGTAAAATTGATGGCTTAAGCGTGCTTATCACATACGAAGACGGTGTACTTGTGCTTGGCGCTACCAGAGGCGACGGTACCTACGGCGAAGATGTTACCTTTAACGTACGTACCATAAAGGATGTTCCTCTTAAACTTAAACGGCCCGTAAAACGCCTTTTGGTAAGGGGCGAGATTTATATGCCAAAGGCGGTATTTGCAGAGCTTAATGCCGCGAGAGAAGAAAAAGGCGAAGTGCCGTTTGCCAACCCGCGTAATGCCGCGGCCGGCTCTTTACGTCAGTTGGACAGCGCCCTTTGTGCATCACGCAGATTAAGCATTTTTGTATTCAGTTTAGAGGAATGCAGTGAGCCGCTCCCCAACAGCCACAAAGAAAGGCTTGACTTTTTAGAGGAGCTTGGCTTTAAGGTAAGCCCCTTTAGAGAGCTTTGTAGAGGTAAGGACGAGGTCGTAAAGGCGATAGAACGCATATCACAGCTCCGCCCGGAACTGCCATTTGACATAGACGGCGCGGCCATAAAAGTGGACGATATAAGCTTAAGAAATGAGATAGGCGAGCTTTCCAATCTGCCCAAATGGGCGGCGGCGTATAAATACCCCCCCGAGGAAGCGGAAACGACCCTTGAGGATATTGTTATACAGGTTGGACGCACAGGGGTTCTTACTCCTAACGCGGTGCTAAAAAGCGTTAAGGTGGCCGGCTCTACCGTATCCCGCGCTACTTTGCACAACATCGACTATATAAACGGCAAGGATATTCGTATAGGGGACAGCGTTATCATCCGCAAGGCAGGAGGTATTATCCCGGAGGTAGTACGTTCCTTGCCCGAAAAACGCAGTGCCGACAGCGTTCCTTACAGTATGCCTATGCTGTGTCCCTCCTGCGGGGGACCGGTCGGCAGAGACGAGGGTGGCGTTGCAGTACGTTGCACCAATACGGATTGCCCTGCGCAACTTCACCGCACACTGTTGCATTTTGCAAGCTGTATGGGTATAGATAACTTGGGCGAAAGTATTTTGAAAACTCTCATAGAGCAAGGGCTTGTGAAAAGTGCCGCCGACCTATATGTTCTTACGGAAGAACAGCTTTCTTCTCTTGAGCGTTTCGGTGAAAAGAGCGCAAAGCGACTGCTTGACTCAATAAACAAATCCAAAAACGCTCCACTTGCCAGCTTAATAAGCGCCCTCGGCATACGACAGATAGGTGAAAAAGGCGCCATCGCCTTGGCGGAAAGGTTTGGAAGCTTGAAGGCTCTTTCGCAAGCAGATGAGGATACCCTCGTTTCACTTAACGACATAGGACTTATAACTGCCAAATGCATAAAGGAATATTTCGCAGTACCCCAAAACATCACCCTTACGGAACGGCTTGCACAGTTAGGCGTTAGGGTTGAGGAGCAACAGTCGGAAAAAGGCACCGCCCTTGAGGGATTGACCGTAGTGGTTACCGGTACACTTCCCCACCTCAAACGCAGCGAGGCGGAAGCGCTTATCCGCAAACACGGTGGCAACGCCGCATCTTCGGTATCAAAAAAGACAAGCTATGTGCTGTGCGGCACCGATGCAGGCAGCAAGCTTATAAAGGCACAGTCCCTTGGCATACCTGTTATTGATGAGGCGGAATTTTTGCGTCTTATTGGCGATTAGCCCCCTTAAATATACCAAAAAAACAAAAAACGCCTGCTAAAAGCGCAAAATTTTATGATAATTTTCGCAAATTTTTGCTTGCAAGGCGGGGTCATAGAATGTATAATAGTACTGTATTAGGGTAGGTGCTGAAAATGCGTGCCCCACCCCGATAACATTTTAAGGATGAAGGTGTTTTTTATGGAAAGAAAAGTAGGTACTTGTTCAAGAGGTATCCGTTGCCCTATTATAAGAGCAGGGGATAATTTGGCAGAGATAGTTACCAACAGCGTTCTTGAGGCTGCTGATGCTGAAGGCTTTGCCATACGTGACAGAGATGTTATTTCCATAACCGAATCCATCGTGGCAAGGGCGCAGGGCAACTACGCCGGTGTTGAGGCTATTGCAGAGGATGTTAGGGCAAAGCTTGGCGGCGGTACCGTTGGCGTTATCTTCCCCATTTTGTCCCGCAACCGTTTTGCTATCTGCCTTAAAGGTATAGCAATGGGTTGCAAAAAGGTTGTGCTTATGCTCAGCTATCCCAGTGACGAGGTTGGCAACGCACTTCTTTCTTATGACGCATTGGATGAAGCAGGCGTTAACCCTTACAGTGATGTACTTTCTTTAGAACAGTACCACAATCTGTTTGGCACCCCCGTGCATGAGTTTACGGGTATTGACTATGTGGATTATTATGCAAGCATCGTTAAGGATGCAGGCGCAGAGGTTGAGGTTATCTTTGCCAACCGTCCCGCCGCTATTCTTGATTATGCGGATTGCATTATCAACTGCGATATACATACACGTGTAAGAACAAAGCGCATACTTCTTGAAAAAGGCGCAAAGGTCGTTTGCAGTCTTGACGGTATTCTTAACGAATCCGTTAACGGTAGCGGCTACAACGCTAAGTACGGTCTGCTTGGCTCTAACAAAGCAACCGAGGACACTATTAAGCTGTTCCCCAGAGAATGCACCGACCTTGTTGAGGATATACAGGCGAGAGTGCTTAAGGCTACAGGCAAACATGTGGAAGTAATGGTTTACGGCGACGGCGC
>JAZUQW010000252.1:0-6344 GCA_045605905.1 Eubacteriales bacterium | reverse complement strand
ACCTGTAAAATAAGGTTTTAAAGGTGCCATTCCCGCATTTATCAGCAACAATGAGTTGTCGTTTTGTGGCACTAAAGGGAAAGAGTTGAGGCGAAGATGCCCCTTGCTTTCATAAAATGCCAAAAACTTTTCTCTTAAAACATTAAGCGATTCGTTTTTCATTTATATCTACCTCTCGTACATAAATCTACATTATGGTATTGTAACCTAATATGTCGCGTTTGTCAACAGAAATAGAAAAAAACAAACTTTTTTATTGTTTTTAATGAAAGAAACTATTGACAATTTGAAGAAATGGTGTTAATATAACCATAAGTAAAAATGTGTAGGTGGGTGAACTTTTGCCATCATGTGTTTTTACAAAATTGACACCTTATTTTGGAGGGACAGATAATGAGAAGACTGTTATCCTTTGCTTTGGCACTGCTTATGTGCTGGTCAGTGGTATATGTCCTAATACCCGAAAAACAGGTTTCTGCAGTAGAGACCGGTAATGCCACCATAACGGGTGAGCGTTATACTGTGGATTGGACTATACCCGAAATTGGCGATGCTGATATGACAACCGCCGGTTCTGCATCCAGTGACCAAGAGAACATCTCCGGTATGGAGTACGAAATACTTGGCTTTGTTAGCCCGAAGTATGCCGACAACCGCGCTACTAACGATTCTGAAGATGGTAAAGGTGAGCTTGTTGACGGTACTCGTGCATCCAACCACTATCTTAATGATCCTTGGGTAGGCCTTTACGGCAACGAAGATAATGCTGTACTTATCGACTTGGGCGCTTTCTATACAAACTTAAGCGATATCACATTAAGTCTGTTGAGCGACCCTGAACTTGGTATTTTCTTGCCCAGCAAAATTACCGTTGCAACATCTGCAGACGGTATTGCATACAACTATGTCGGTGACGTAAACACAATGACAGGTACTTCTTCTGCCGGCGCAACAATTAGGGCAACAAAGTATTCTGTACCTACTGAATACGACAGTGCTCTTTATGAAGCTACATATGCGCCTGACAACGGTTTGTTTAAGGGGCAGTATGTTTTGTTGGTGTTTGAACATGAGGACGGCTCTGACGGCTTTGGTAGATATTGGACCTTTATCTCTGAAATTAGTGTGAAGACCAGTGGCTCTGCAGTTGTGGATGATTTTGACGGTGTTTCTGAAATAGGTTTGTATGCTAAACCTACAGGCAGTGATATCTACGAGGTTGATGTTGCTCTTAATTCCTCCTATCAGATAATCGGTTCCGTAGGTGTAGGTCAGTTTGCTGATACCGGCAGAATAGAGCTTACCGATGGTATCTATAAATCCAATACTGATGTTAACACTTCTCACGATTATGTGTCCATCGTTCCTTCCGATGGTTCTTTCGGCGTGCAGTTGGACTTGGGTGTGCTTACAACCAATATAACATCTGTATCCATCTCCGGCTTGGGTGGCGGTACTTCAGGCTATGTAGTTCCTACAGCGATTGCGCTTTATGCTTCCGAAGATCGTGAAACTTATTATTCTGTTCCTTTAGGCACTATTTCTACCACAGCCGATGGTACGGAGTACACTATAAGCTATGATGTAACCGGTAACAAGGCGTTTACAGCACGTTATTTAACACTTATAGTTTCAGCCCCTGCAAAAGTTTTGGTTGACGAAGTTCTTGTGCATACAACAAATGCTTCTGAAGTTATTAAGGACGTAGCTTTGGATGGCACTTATAAATATCTTCTCAAAACTGCAAGTTCCTCCTATAACGATAATGTTTGGACCGGTGAAAAGAACACCGACGGTCTTCCTTCTCTTAACACATACGGAAGTGGTGACCTCAACAATGGTATATCTGCCACAGGCACCTTCCTTGATCCCGCTTGGGTTGGCTATAATTACGCAGCGGCTGCTACCGACTATGTAGATATTGTGTTTGACCTGGGTTCAGAAGTTTCAGGCATAAACAACGTTAGTTTTAAACTTTTAGACTATACAAATAGTTCTACTACATCTACTTGTTCTGTCCCCGAAACGTTTACAGTTTTCTACTCAAATGTTGCTGATACATTTAGTGCAACCGCTTCTGCAACAGGCGCAGTTGGTTCCGGTGAATATGATACTTTGATAGTAAATTCCACCGCTAACAGAAAGCAGATCTATTACACATATGTTGCTAATCTTAACAACGTTACTGCTCGCTACATAATGTTGCGCATTCCCAAGGGTAAGAGAGAACTGTTTATTGATGAAGTTAGCATTTCCACCGGTAACCTTCAACCCGCACCTGAAGTTGATGCTGAATATAACACTCTTAATTATGACATTATAAGTGGCGTATGGCTTGATGTGTTCACCATTACAGATCTTTACCTCATCCAAGGTACATATCAAGCAGATGAACAAACTTACAGGACAAGGCTTTCAAACTACCTCACAGCGATGGTACAGGGTGGTATCAATACTATAATGATTCACACCCGTTCTCATGGTGACGCTCTTTACGGTGACTATACTTTTGATTCTATGTCTCCCGTTTCAAAGAGATATACCGGCTCTGTAAGCGCTGTTTCTACCTACGATGCTTTCGAGATTTTTGTTGAAGAAGCTCATAAGGTTGGCCTTTCGGTTCATGCATGGGTTAACCCCTTGCGTATAGGCTACGCATCTGACCTTAACGCATATGACAATAGCTACGAAGTTAAGCAGTTGTATACCGGAACATTTAAAGGTGTTTCTCACGGTGACTATATTGGTATGACCAGTGATAACCTCTATTGGCTTAACATAGGTTACGAATCTGTTAGAGATCATATAACTGATACTATTATTGAAATAGTTGCGAATTATGACATTGATGCCATTATTATGGACGACTATTTCTATCCTTCCGGCGCTACAACTGCTTTTGATGAAGAGTGCTACAGTGCGTATACAGGTGACATGGAACTTGCTGATTGGAGAAGAGAAAATACTAATTTGCTTGTTCAGTCTATTTACAAGAACATAAAGCAAGAAAAGTCCGATGTTTTGTTCGGTATTTCTCCCGCAGGTAACATTTCAAATTACGAAACAAGCTACAATTATACCATAATGTATGCCGATGTTAGAAAGTGGTGTCAAGAGACATGGAGCGACGGCACAACCACTTATAACTATATGGATTACATTTCTCCTCAGCTTTATTGGGCTCCCGATGAACAGTTCGCTTCTGCAACTAAATACAGGAATTGGGACTCTCAAAACAGATACATTATTGAGGGTTACCTCGCAGATTGGTGTTCTTTCCAGTATGTTGACGGCGTTAAACTTGTAATATCCCTTGGTCTTTACAAAAACTTTGAGTCGACCCCTGAAAGCGATTACTTAAATAGCAATGTTATTTATAACCAACTTGAACTTATGAGGCTTAATTTGCTTGATTCCAGTGCAAGAACTCATACGCCTGTTGATTCCAACCTCAAAGGTTTGAATCTTGTTTACGGTCAAATTATGTATCGCTCTCACAGCTTGTATGACGACTTTGATGTTGATGTTACAAAAGACCAGTCCGGGTGGGCAATAAGCGAAGCTTTGACTTTGCAAAAGAGTGCTGATATCAGAAGCGAGCTAAAGAGATATTGGCAAGGCGTTTTGCAAACCGGTTGGGATGGTTCCCAAGGCTAATTAATTAAGTGTATTTATAATACCCCCAATTTAGATTGGGGGTATTGATTTAGGAGGATATCTTATGACAAAAACTATAATGGCTGTTGGCGGACATATTGGTGATATGGAGCTTACCGCAGGAGGTGTTCTTGCTACGGCAGCATTAGAAGGTGCAAAAATTGTTACTGTTGCATTAACCGCAGGCGAAAGGGGCAACCCTCCACACTTAACTGTTGCAGAATATAGAAAGCAAAAAGAAGCGGAGGCAAAGGCTTTTGCTGAAATGCTTGGTGGGGAAGCGATAGTTTTTCCTTATTGCGACGGAGAATTGCCGGTCAACGATGAAGTGGCTTTTACGCTTTGTGATATTATAAGAAAATACAAACCCAACGTTTTAATCACCCATTGGAAAAACAGTATGCATAAAGACCATATTGCTACACATGAAATTGTAAAAAAGGCGCAGTTTTATGCTGGCCTTAAATCTATCGAAAGAGAATTGCCCAACCATTATGCTGACGGACCTTATTACGCGGATAATTGGGAAGATGCCGAAGGTTTTGTTCCTTATATTTATGCGGAGGTAAGCCCCGAAGGTTTTGAACTGTGGGATAAGGCTATCAATACCCAGTGGTTTGCTCTTAACAGCACTTCATTTAGGTATAAGGAGTATTATTCTAACCTTATGCGCACCCGTGGTATTTTTGCACGCAAGCAATATGCGGAAGCTTTTCAGATAGATGATTATAAAAAGTATTTAATAAAAAAGTTTTAAAATATGTTATGATATTATTAAGGGCAGTGCACTTGATGCACCGCCCTTTTTGCCGCTACTGAAAACGTATGTTTAATATTTTATGTTAAGTTTGATGCGAAATAACTTCTCATAGAATTTCTTCTACAAGGTATAAACTTTTGTTTTGCCTAATACTGCGTTACTTAATTTCCGTTTTCGACAAGTATATCAACACTGATCGATGTTGTATCGCCATCAATAATGTTCAACAAGTTATAAATTATATGTTTGAAATCTTCAAGAAAACTCACTTGTGGTGCTGATTTTAAAAATTACACGTTGGATTTTCGTACGAATTTATGTTCCTGAATTAAAAACTCATACAATTTCTCTTTAGTTTTGATGCTGTTTGGGATTTCTATTGTTGTGTATCCTTGTGGTCCACCTGGAATAACAACTCTTTTTTTCACACAATGCTGTGATGCGATATACATATCGCCATAATGGAAATAAGGGTCGAAATATTCAGTTAAATAGAAGTCCTTTTTTAATTTGTTATCTTCTTTAAAAATATCAAAAAATTTCACAAAATCACCTCTTAAATTAATTATAGTATAAATTTTGTGTTTTTTCAATTCAAATTGAAAAATCCGCCCGAAGAAATTCGGGCGGATTGATTTATAATGTTAGCGATTATTTGTTCGTTTTGATAGCAGCTTGTGCGGCAGCAAGGCGCGCTACGGGTACTCTGAAGGGGGAGCAGGAAACATAGTCAAGACCAATCTTGTGGCAAAACTCAATAGAAACGGGATCGCCGCCGTGTTCGCCGCAGATACCAACATGAAGCTTGTTGTTTACGGGCTTGCCGAGGGAAATAGTAGTTTCCATAAGCTTACCAACACCGCTTACGTCAAGCTTTGCGAAGGGATCGTTTTCAAAGATCTTTGCACTGTAATAATAGTCAAGGAACTTGCCTGCGTCATCGCGGGAGAAGCCGTAGGTCATCTGTGTGAGGTCGTTTGTACCAAAGCAGAAGAAATCAGCCTCAGGCGCAATCTTATCGGCGGTAAGAGCCGCTCTGGGAATCTCTATCATAGTACCGACTTCATACTCCAAGGATACGCCGGCAGCGGCAATCTCTGCATTGGCAGTGTCAACAACTATTGCTTTAACAAACTTAAACTCGTTAACATCACCGATAAGAGGAATCATTATCTCGGGTTTAACATTCCAATCAGGGTTTTCATTTTGAACATTAATAGCTGCACGAATTACAGCCCTTGTTTGCATCTTTGCAATTTCGGGATATGTTACGGAAAGACGACAACCTCTGTGACCCATCATAGGGTTGAATTCATGAAGGGAAGAGATAATATCCTTTATAGCCTGTACAGATTTGCCCTGTGCATCAGCCATCTTTTTGATATCTTCTTCTTCTGTAGGAACAAACTCGTGCAAAGGCGGGTCAAGGAAGCGTATCGTAACAGGCGCGCCCTCCAAAGCTTTATAAAGCTCTTCAAAGTCCTTCTGCTGGATGGGAAGAATCTTATCAAGGGCGGCTTCTCTTTCTTCAACTGTATCGGAACAAATCATTTCGCGGAACGCCGCAATTCTATCTGTTTCAAAGAACATGTGTTCAGTTCTGCAAAGACCAATACCTTCCGCACCAAGCTCGCGAGCTTTTTTAGCATCAGGGGGAGTGTCTGCGTTAGTGCGCACCTTCATTGTGCGATATTTGTCTGCCCAGTTCATTATTCTTTCAAATTCACCCGCTATTGTAGCATCAACAGTGGGGATAATACCGTCATAAATATAACCGGTGGAACCATCGAGAGATATATAATCGCCTTCCACATAGGTCTTACCTGCAAGAACGAATTTTTTGTTTTCTTCGTCCATCTTTATATCACCGCAGCCGGAAACACAGCATGTGCCCATACCTCTTGCTACAACGGCTGCATGGGAGGTC